>JAVKCR010000555.1:0-3489 GCA_040222645.1 Rhodospirillales bacterium | reverse complement strand
TTCAGGCGGCGCGGTCGCTCGGCGTCGACGTGGATTCGGTCTGCGGCGGGCGCGGACTCTGCGGGCGCTGCCAGGTTGATATCAACGAAGGGCGCTTCGCCAAGTTCGGCGTCACTTCCGACCCCTCGCACCTTTCGGAAGCCGGCGCGGTCGAACTGCGCTATGCCGAGAAGCGCGGGCTGAAGGAAGGCCGTCGCCTCTCCTGCTCCGCCATGATCGAGGGCGACGTCGTCGTCGACGTGCCGGAGACCAGCCAGGTTCACCGCCAGATGATCCGCAAGCGCGCCGAGGCGCGCGTCATCGAGATCGACCCGGTGGTCCGTCTGCACTATGTCGAGGTACGCCAGCCCGACATGCACGACCCGACCGGTGACCTCCAGCGCCTCTACCAGGCGCTTGAGGAACAGTGGGACATCCGCAATCTCCGTATCGACCGCCCCGCGCTCCAGAGCCTGCAGAAGAAACTGCGGGCCGGGAACTGGAACGTCACCACCGCGGTGCGCAACGGCCGGGAACTGATCCATGTCTGGCCGGGATTCAGGGACCGTGCCTTCGGTCTCGCCATCGATGTCGGATCCACGACCATCGCCGCGCACCTGACGGACCTGACCAGCGGCGACGTCGTCGCGGCGGTGGGCGAGATGAACCCGCAGATTCGCTTCGGCGAAGACCTGATGAGCCGGGTTTCCTATGTGATGATGAACCCGGGCGGCGACGCCACCCTGACCGCCGTTGTCCGCGAGGCGCTGAACGACCTTGCCCAGGAAGCCGCTTCCGAAGCGGGAATCGAACTTGAGGACATCGTCGAGATGACCCTCGTCGGCAATCCGATCATGCATCACCTCGTGCTCGGAATCGATCCGACCGAGCTGGGCGGCGCCCCGTTCGCGCTCGCCACCGATTCCTCGCTGACCCTCTGGGCGGCGGAGATCGGGGTGACGGTCAATCCCGGTTGCCGGGTGCATTTCCTGCCCTGCATCGCGGGGCATGTCGGGGCCGATTGCGCCGCCGTCATTCTCTCTGAATCACCGCACCTGACCGACGTGATCACCCTCATCGTCGATGTCGGCACCAACGCGGAAATCGTGCTCGGCAACCGCAATCGCCTGCTGGCCTGTTCGAGCCCGACCGGCCCCGCCTTCGAAGGCGCCCAGATTTCCTGCGGACAGCGTGCCGCGCCGGGTGCGATCGAACGGGTGCGCATCGACCCTGCAACGCTGGAACCCCGCTACCGGGTGATCGGGTCGGAGATATGGTCTGACGAGGTCGGTTTCGCCGATGAAACCCGCAAGTCCGGCGTCACCGGGATCTGCGGATCGGGGATCATCGAGGTCATCGCCGAGATGTTCCTCGCGGGTATCGTCAACGAGGACGGGGTCATCGACGGCTCGAAGGCGGCGATGTCGCCGCGTATCGTGGCGGACGGACGAACCTTCTCCTACGTGCTGCGCCACGGCGCACCCGAACTTCGCATCACCCAGAATGACATCCGCGCGATCCAGCTTGCCAAGGCCGCGCTCTATGCCGGTGCGCGCCTGCTGATGGACCGGCTGGAAATCGACGAGGTCGACCGGGTCGTTCTTGCCGGGGCCTTCGTCAGCCATATCGACCCGAAATACGCCATGATCCTCGGCATGATCCCCGATTGCGAGGTCGACAATATCGCCTCAGCCGGTAATGCCGCCGGCACGGGTGCCCGCATCGCGCTGCTCAACCGGGCCTCGCGGGCCGAGATCGCGGACATCGTCCGCGGCGTCGAGAAGGTCGAGACCGCGGTCGAGCCGCGCTTCCAGGAACACTTCATCGGCGCCATGGCCATTCCCCACAAAACGGCGCCCTATGCGAAACTTGCGCGTCAGGTGTCGCTTCCAGTCAAGAGTGCGAACGGCGGCGAAAGTATCGATCGCAATAGCGCCGGACGACGCCGTCGACGGCAGCGCAACCAGGTCGTGACGGGAGAGCCGGATGCATAACCTCGCAATCGATACCAACCTGTCGGGCAGACAGCAGATCGTCGACTTCCTGCACGGCTCGTCCGTCGAGGTCACGCCGACACAGGCCGCCAAGGTCGGCGATTTCCGGGAACATCTCTCCCCCGGCCAGCGGGTGATGGTGACCTTCCTGCCGGGTTCCGACTGGCGGGCGACCGTCGAGACTGCAGGCATGCTGCGTGGCCAGGGATTCGAGCCGGTGCCGCATATTGCCGCCCGCTCCGTCACCGATACCGTCATGCTCGAGGATTTCCTGCGCAATCTGCGCGAGGAAGCCGGCGTGCGCGAAGTGCTGGCCATCGGCGGTGGTGTCGACCGGCCGGTCGGCCAGTTCGACTGCACCATGCAGATGCTGGAGACCGGCCTGTTCCAGAAATACGGCATCTTCCGCATCGGCGTTGCCGGCCACCCGGAAGGCAGCCCGGATATTCCCGAGGCCGCCGTCCGCCAGGCCATCATCGACAAGAACCGCTTCGCCGAGGAAAACGGCCTGCAGATGCATATCGCGACCCAGTTCTGCTTCGAGGTGGAACCGGTTCTCGCCTGGGAACGCCAGCTTCGCGCCGATGGCAACCGTCTGCCGATCCATATCGGAATCGCCGGTCTTGCCACGCTGAAGACGCTGCTCGCCCATGCCAAGGCCTGCGGCGTCGGCAATTCCATCCGCGTACTGATGCGCCAGGCGGCCAACATCACCCGGTTGATGAGCGTTCGCGAACCGGGCGAGTTCGTCGCCGGCCTCGCCCAGGCCGCCGCCGCCGACCCGGCCAGCATGATCAAGGGCGCCCACTTCTTCCCGCTCGGCGGTCTGCGCCGGACGGCTGCATGGATGCAGGCCGCATCCGCCGGCGACTTCGATCTGGTCAACGGCGGCCGCGACATCGCGCTGCATAACCCAATTGACTGATTTTCGGAGTTCCGCGCCATGAGCGACGCTGCCATTGACCAGGACGCCGGCCGCAAGCGCGGCCGCAGCGGTGGCCGGGAAGCCCGGCGCGCAGCGCGTGCGGCCGACACGGGAGTCTCCATCCCCTACATCACCCGCGGCATCCCGACCTTCGACGTGCTTTCGGCAGAAGGTATCGAGATCATCGAGAACAATGCCGACCTGCTGCTGAGGGAGATCGGCATCGATTTCCGCGACGACGAGGAAGTGCTCGGCATGTGGAAGGAGGCCGGCGCCGACGTGCAGGGCGAGCGGGTCCGCTTCGAACCCGGCATGCTGCAATCGATCATCAAGGCGACCGCGCCGAAGACCTTCACCCAGCATGCCCGCAACCCGGCGCGTTCGGTGGAGATCGGCGGCCCCAATACCGTGCTGGCCCCGGCCTACGGTTCGCCCTTCGTGCGCGACCTTGATGGCGGCCGGCGCTATGGCACGATCAACGACTTCCGGAATTTCGTGAAGCTCACCTACATGGCGAACGGGCTGCACCATTCCGGCGGCACGGTCTGCGAACCGGTCGACCTGCCGGTGAACAAGCGCCACCTCGACATG
>JAVKCR010000554.1:0-8760 GCA_040222645.1 Rhodospirillales bacterium | reverse complement strand
ATGCTGAAGCACCTGATCGCCATCGGGGATTCCGGCCGCGCGGTGAAACTCTGCTTCGGCGTGACCTGGCAGAGGGATCTCTACTTCCTCGACGAACTGCAAAAGCTCGGCGAGCAACTGCCCAACCTCGTCACGGAAGTGGCAATCGCCAATCCCGATCCATTCTGGAGCGGGCATACCGGGTTCGTGACCGACCTGGTCCGGCCCGACGACATCACGGCGGGCACCAACGCCTATCTTTGCGGCCCGCCGCCGATGATCAACGCGGCAAGGCACAGGCTCAGCGAGCTCGGACTATCCATGGAGGTAATTTTCGCTGAAGAGTTCAACCCGAGCTGACCAAGTGACCAGGGTCCAGACTCATTAGAGCCACCATATGACGTTAGCGGCGAGGGCGACGGCGGCGAGGGCGACGGCGGCGAGGAAATTTCTGATGTTGCGGTCCAAGCGGGTCGCGATGCGCCGCCAGTCCTTGAGGCGGCAGAACATGCGTTCGATGATGTTGCTCTGCCTGTAGACGGCCTTGTCGCAGTCGTACTGGACCTTGCGGTTCTTGCGCGGCGGAATGACCGCCGTAGTTCCGCGCTCTTCGAGCCATTCTCGCAGAGCCTTGCTGTCGTAGCACTTGTCGGCGACGAGTTCCCTGGCCGGCCTTTCATGCCGCCGAACTCGCGACGCCAGAGATAGTCACTCTTTTCTGATATGCCGAGACGACGACAGATCGGGCCAGCCTTGGCACCCTGAATCAAGCCGACTTCGGCCTCGCGCAGCATGCTGATGGTCTGTTCCGGAGTATACCGTTTTCAGCTCATTCGATCCTCCTTCTCAAGGTCAGAATGCGCCGAGTTCTCTCAAACTTCCTGGACCACCTTTAGGGGGCACGCCAACTCCCGAGACGAACGCCATTAGCGGCTTTTGCGACAATCTCGCCAAACTGGCGAGCGATAGGCAAAGGCGTTCGGTCGTTTGGATAGATCAGTCCATATTCCAGCAGTATCTGTGGTTCGAACTCGCGAATCTCGATGAGACCATTCTTGTAGGCTGGTGGTATGAGGGGGCCGACGATGGAGATCCCCAATCCGCCCGCGACCAACTGGCAAGCCATCACCGAGGAAGTCGTCTCGGTCCTGATGTTCAGGGTTATGCCGGTTTCGGTGACGACCTGATCCACTTCCCGCCGCATCCGCGTATTCGCCATCATGGCAATGAAAGGCTCACCATCCAGGTCCGCCGGCACCAGTTTCTTTCTTGCGGTGAGGGGGTGGTTCGGCGGCAGGGCAACGACGGCCGCGGAAGACAGGAATTTCTCGCAGCGGATGGAAGCATGCTCGACAGGCAGGATCGCGAGCCCGATGTCGTACTGCTTGCCGGCGATCCTGCGTTCCATGTCGCTTCTTGCCGGTATATCGAGAGAGTAGCGGAGCGAGGGATGCAAGCGTACCAGTTCGGACAGCGCTTCGGGCACCAGACTGTGGGCTAGATTTGGCATGGCGAAAATCTTGAGGTAGGCGCCGACCCGGTTCCGCACATCCTCGGCAATGGTCGTTATGGCCTCGAGATCGGCGAGGATATGTTCTGATTCGCGAAAGAAAATTTCACCCTCCTCCGTCGGGGTTAACTGCCGGCGATGGCGAGAGAACAGCGTGATCCTGATCTCGTCCTCCAGCCGGTTGATCAGCCGGCTCATAGCCGGTTGCGACAGGTTCAGATGCTCCGCAGCCCTGGTCAGCGACCCGAAGGTCATTACGGCGCGGTAGGCCCGCAGGGTTTTCACATTCATTCGACATCTGCCAATTCATTACTTTAATGCATGTATAGCACCAATGTTTGCATTTGTATGCATGAAACAAGCAGCATAGTATTTTCTCGTGTGAAAGTGTTCTTAGTTAGAATATTTGAGATTCTAAGCATAAAAAATCGAAGCAAGTAAATATGGCCAATAATATTAATTGGTCGGAGATTTGGATGTTAGGGCTTGCGGTCTGAATGTCTTGCTATTCAGGACAACAACATCGGATGCCAGTACAGCGGAGCGGACATGTCGGCCAGGAGTGAATTGTTTTCCGGAATGGTGATCCTCGGTCTAACGGCGGTGTCCTATGTCGAGATTCAACGCATTGAAACGGATTTCTTCAGCGTTGGCATACAACCGGCAACCTTCCCGGAAACCGTCTGCCTTCTGCTGGGAGCAATGACATTGTTCATGGTCATCAATGCGGTGCGAAAAATGCGGCAGGAGCGCGCGTCCGACGATGAGGCGACCGACTGGCAGGCATTACTTGAACGGGTCGCGCCCATGGTGGCGGTCACCATTGCCTATGTCCTCCTGATCGACCTGATCCAGTATGTCATTCCCACAGCGCTGGCGCTTTCAGCGGTGCTCTGGCTGTTCGGCAATCGGGGCGTGAGATGTCTCATAACCATCCCCACTGCCTGTAGTGTTGCCTACTATGTCGTCTTCTTCGGCATCTTCCGTCTCGATGAGCCGAAAGGGAAGCTTCTGGAATACGACAACTACTATTTGTTCGCGGGACTCCGCGATTTCCTCGGATTGTGACAAGTGGCGCCCAAGCTACCTGTCTTTTTAGGTAAGAGTGGATGGACCACCCTATAATCGATGGTTTCGCGACGCTGTTCGGCAGCGGTTGGGCCGTTTTCTATGCCGTGCTGGGGACCGCAGTCGGATTGCTGGCCGGTGCGACACCGGGATTGACCGCTGGCGCCGCCATCTCGCTGATCATTCCGATGACCTTCTATCTCGATCCACTGTCGGCCCTGGTCTTCGTTTATACGATCAGCAAGGCAGCGGCATTCGGCGGATCGATTCCGGCTATCCTGTTCAACACACCGGGCACGCCGCAGGCGTCGGCGACGCAGATAGAGGGTTATCCCCTGACACGTCAGGGCAAGCAGGGGAAGGCCGTCAGGATGGCGGTGATCGCTTCGGCTCTGGGCGATGCGTTTTCCGAACTGCTGCTGATCTTCGGTGCCGTCTATATTGCGATCTACACCGCGAGGATGGGGCCGCCGGAGCTTTTCGCGGTCTATTGCGCAGCTTTCGTGATCATCGGCAGTGTTATCGGCCGCTCGATGATCCGCGGGCTGATCAGCACACTCCTCGGCATCATGCTTTCACTGATCGGATCGGACCCGATCAGTTCAATGCCTCGCCTGACCTTCGATATCAACTACCTGGAAAGCGGCATCGGCATCGTTCCCGTTCTGCTCGGCCTGTTCGTGCTCTCGGAAATCTTCGTCCAGATCGCCGACCGCAGCAAAGCGGGTAGCGACACCATGCTGGTGAGAAAGTCGGCAAATGCCGGCGACAACCGTGTTTCATGGCCGGAACTCCGCCGGTGTCTCCCTGTCATCGCCAAGTCGACCGGGATCGGCACGATCATCGGGATGCTTCCCGGTGTCGGCGCCTCGGCCGCCTGCTTTGTCGCCTTTGCGGAAGCCAAGCGCTCGGCGAAGCCTGGCGACAATTGGGGCAACGGCGAAATCAAGGGCGTGGCCGCCGCAGAGGCCGCCAACAATTCGGTTTCCGGAGCGAATATCATACCGTTGCTGACTTTGGGCATCCCTGGAAGCGCTTCCGCTGCACTGCTCGGCGGGGTGTTCCTGATCCACGGCATGTCGATCGGTCCCCGGATCTTCATTACCGAACAGCATACCGTTTACGGCCTGTTCGCATCCGGATTGTTCTGCATCGCACTGTATTTCGTCATGGGATACTGGGGCAGCGGACTGATTGCGCGGATCATCGCCAAAATGCCGGTCCGGGTGATCTATCCGTTCATCTTCATCACGGCGATCGTCTCGGTCTATGCCATCCGCAACACGCTCTTTGACGTTGTGGCAATGTGCGCTTTCGGGCTGGTCGGCTTCTTCTTCAAGAAGTTCGACTACAGTCTGCCAGCCTTCATCATCGCCTTTATCCTTGGACCGGGAGCCGAACGGGCGTTGCGCCAGTCGCTGCTGCTTTCATCGGACGGGCCGTGGATCTTTGCGGACCGGCCGCTGGCCGTCTTCTTCTTCCTCCTCGCCGCCCTAGTGATCGGCGTCCGGGGCTATCAAGCCCTGCGCAACAAAAGCAAGCGCGACAATCCGGATACTGCAAATGGAATGGAGTGATCCCACCGAGATGACAAAATCACCGTATCTGAAGTTGAACTTTCTAAATCCAAAACAACAACCAAACAGGAGATGCATCATGTCTGGCCTGGGTATGAAAACCATATTTTCCGCCATGGCGATTTCATTGATATCAGCATCGGCATTTGCCGAATTTCCCGAAAAACCGGTCAAGCTCATCATCGGTTACTCGCCGGGTGGCGGTACGGATACATACGGGCGCGCGCTCGCCAGCGTGGCTCCCGAATATCTGAACGAGCAGCCACTGATCATCGTAAACAAGCCTGGCGGGTCCGGTCTGCCAGCCGCAAAGCTGGTCGCTGAATCAAACGCAGATGGCTACACGCTCTATCTGGCCTCCGGGGGGTCCTACTATTTCTCGACGCAGTTCCGGAAGGATCCCGATGCCGATCCCTTCAAGGACTTCAAGATGGTCTGCATGGTCGGTCTTCATTTCCCCGCCATCTATGTCCACAAGGACAGCAAGTACAAAACCCTACAGGACCTGGCAGCCGACATAAAGGCGAAGCCCGGTGAACTTCGCTATGCGACGACCGGCCGGACCAGCGTCTGGGGTATTGCGTCACTGGCCTTCCTGCAGAAGAACGACATGGGGGCCGTCGGCGTGCCCGCAACCGGGGGTGGGCCGGCCCGTGCCCTGCTGATCGGAAATCAGGTCGATTTCGGCATCATTGGTGTAAATCTGATCAAGGGATTCGAGGACAGCCTGCGGATGCTTGCCGTGATGTATCCGGATCGCGACCAGGGCAACAAAGAAATCCCGACGGTAGAGGAACTCGGGCTGAAGTCGCTTGAGGTCTCGACGCCGACCATCCTGATGGCCCCGAAGGATGTGCCCGATGCGGTGATTGCCAAGCTGGATTCCGCCTGCAAGCAGATGGCCGAACACAAGGCATTCAAGGAACTGCTGCAGAAATCCGGCCTGTCGGCGAAATACAGGTCGTCGGCTGAAACCGTGACTTACATCAAGGAACTGACGGATTCATGGCAGCCCCTGATCGCTGACGTGAAGAAGATGGCACCGTCGCAGTAAGGATAAAACGGCGCAAATACATACAATTCGCCCCTGGGGATGAACATGCCGTGTTCATCCCCATTCTTTCTTACCCACAGACCACGATCTGGTGATCCCACCTGGCACCCCGGAGCTTTCCGTGCCGCCAACCGGTCTCGCATCGCCAGTATCAGGGACTATCAGTTCATTCAGGCATGCTCATAAGAGGTCATTCATGACTCAGCCAAACGTTGTTTTCATCATGTCGGACCAGCATCAGGGAAAAGCCTCGGGGTGTTACGGCCATGATTTCGTAAGGACCCCCAACATCGACAGTTTAGCTGAATCTGGCACCCTGTTTAGTCGGGCCTACACGAGTTCCCCCATCTGCACCCCGGCGCGGGCCGCACTCGCGACAGGGCAGTATATTCATCGGAACGAATGCTGGGACAACGGCCATCCTTATGACGGCCGGCCAAAGAGCTGGCACCACATGCTTCGCGAGCATGGTGTTCCGACCACATCGATCGGGAAGCTGCATTTCCGCAGCGAAGCGGATGATACCGGGTTCGAGACCCAGATCATTCCCATGCATGCGGTCGAAGGTGTCGGTGAACTGCGTGGGTGCATCAAGCGCCCCATGACAAAGCCGATGACGGCAAGCCATGTCATGACGGATATCGGCCCGGGAGACAGCCCCTATATACGATACGACTTGGACATCGCGGAGCGATCCTGCGCCTGGTTGCGCAGCCAAGCGGCGAAACCTGACGGCAAACCCTTTGTCGGCTTCATCTCTTTTGTCTGCCCCCATCCGCCGCATCTGGCTCCCCGGGAATTCTATGATATCTATGCCCGAATCCGGATACCCGAGCCAAAGGCCTATGCTCCTGAAAGCCCTGTGCATCCCTGGATCGCCCTGCAGCGAAACCAGCAGAACTACAACGATTTCGTTACGCCGGAGACCTGGCCGGTCCTCATGAAATCCTACTACGGCTGTATTTCCTATCTCGATCAGAACATCGGTAAGGTTCTCAAAACATTGGAGGAAACCGGCCTCCGCAATAACACCTTCGTCATCTACACTTCCGATCACGGTGAAAACCTCGGTGCCCGGCGTATGTGGGGAAAGTGCAACATGTATGAAGAGGCATCAAACATCCCGATGATCATTTCGGGTCCGGGCATCCCGCCGGGCGAAACCAACCTGACACCAGTGACGCTGATCGATGTCGCGCCGACCATGCTCGACGCGATGAATCTGCCGGGGGTTGCCGAAGCCAATAACCTGCCGGGGATATCAATGATCGAACTGGCGAAGACCGGCGGAAACCCGGAGCGCGTCGCCTTTACGGAGTACTATGCTGCAGGCGCTGAGACGGCCGCCTTCATGCTCCGCAGGGGGAAGTTCAAATATATACACTATGTGGATTTCGAGCCGGAACTGTTCGATCTCGATACCGATCCCGAGGAATTGGCGAATCTATGCAGCGATCCTGCTTATCGGAACAGGATCCAGGAATTCGAGGCAATTCTGCGAGGAATTGTCGATCCGGAAGCCGTCAATGAGGCGGCCTACCTGTCACAATGCCGTAAGGTAGCTGCTGCTGGCGGACGCGAGGCCATCATCGCACGGGGCAAGTACCAGGTTTCGCCGCCCCCTGGAGAGCCGATCGTCTGGGTTCCCTGAATGTGTCGTTGAAAGCCCGATGATTTGCGGTCCCGCCTACCGGTCCAGGTCGGGGCGACGCCGGGACGATTCCTGTCGCGCTGCCTCAAGCGCACGACCGATCCGGAATGCGGTGGCTTCCTGGCCCGGCAGGGTAGTGATCTGTAGCGACATAGGCAGGCCGTGAACGGGATCGAAACCCGTTGGTACGGACAAGCAGGGAAATCCAACAAGATTCTGCATTCCGAGCAGGTTGCGTCCCAGGCCATTGAACGGATATTCCTTGCCGTTGACAGTGGCAACCATGGTTTCGACCGGCGCGGCAAGGCAGGGATACCCAGGTAGCAGCATGGCGTCGTAGGGGGCAAACAGCTCCGTAATCATGCGCGTTAGAATCGTCCGGCGAGCCTGAGCAGAAATGTAATCCTTCAATGTGGTCTTGCCGGCATGAGCAATCCGGCCCTGCAACAGTTCGCTGTATCCTTCCGGCGAAGCAGCAAATCGGTCGCCATGCACGGAATGGAACTCAGCCTCTGCGATGGTGCGACGGACCTCGTTGAGTTCGTGGGCAAAGGGAACCGGAACCACCTCGATCATGGCGCCGAGCTGGCGGAAAGTTTCCAGCGCCTCCTCAAAGGCATCGGTGATGGGCTGGTCGATATCCACGCCGATCAGGTCAGGGCAGAGGGCAAGCCTGGTTCCCGTGACGCCGTTCTCCATATCCATGGCAAAGTCGGGGACCGGCAGGTTGGCGGAGTAAGGGTCCAGCGGGTCATATCCTGCCAGAACCTGTAGCAGGAGAGCACAATCTCTTACACTTCGGGCCAGCGGGCCGAGATGGTCAAGGCTTGCGGCATGCGGATAGACGCCACGGACGCTGATGCGACCATAAGTCGGCTTGAGCCCGACGGTCCCGCAGATTGCGGCCGGACCCCGTATCGAACCACCGGTATCAGAGCCGATGGCACCCGGTATCATTGAGGCTGCCACTGCAGACGCCCCGCCGCCGCTTGAGCCTGACGGGACACGGGCAATGTCCCAGGGGTTCCGGCAGGGGCCGAAATGTGGGTTCTGAGTGCCCGATTCCGCAGCGAACTCACCTGTATTACATTTGCCGATCATAATGGCACCGGCATTCTTCAGGCGCTGGACGCAGGCGGCGTCCGTCACCGGGATGTTATGTCGGTAGAAACCGGAACCCTGCGTCGTTAGCACCCCTTCCGTGTCGATAATGTCCTTGATGGCGATTGGGATGCCATGCAGGGGGCCTCGGTACCGACCGGATGCGAGCTCGGACTCAGCTACCTTCGCTTCGGCCCGGGCGCGTTCATCGGCGACAGTGATGAAAGAATTCAGGACCGGATTGATCGCCTCGATCCGTGAAAGGCATGTTTCTGTAAGTTCAACTGGAGATATCTCTAGGGCTGCGATTTTCGCGCCAAGCTCTGCTATCGTTAAATGGTACAGATTGTTTTCTGCCACGCTTTTCATCCCTGGCTGACGAGGAATGGAACAATAGCATCCGGTCTGGCAACTTAACGAGCAGATAGGTTCCGGGTTGGTGGGCCGGACTCTGGCTGAAAACCTGCTGGCCTGCCGCTCTTTCAGTTGGAATGATCTAGCGTCGACCTAACCGGAACCTAGCTGGCGGATAGTGAAGCCTGGCTTGGCCATAGACAGCAATGAGTGAATGCGGCTCCGCGAAGCCGAAACTGGTCGCGCAATTTCTCTGTCAACAAACGGCATTGTCTCCGACCATCGCGGGCCCGCGCAATCAATGCCGCGCGTCACCTGGGTTCCTTATCCCGATCGTATCGTAGAAATGATCGAGATAGGCTGACCGATAGGAGCCGTCCCGGGCGAGCGAGGCACGCCGGCGGGCCGTCTCTTCCGCATGGACAAGGCCATCACGGATCACGATCCCGTAGACGTCCGCCGCATA
>JAVKCR010000553.1:0-7311 GCA_040222645.1 Rhodospirillales bacterium | reverse complement strand
CGGCCGGGAATCACCTGGGCGAATGCGCCGAGCAACGCATCGAACATGCGGAAGCAGGTGATGCCCCGGGCGCCGCAGGGCGCCGGCTCCGTCGGGTTCACCACGGTGCCCGTCGGCGCCTTCACGGTGATCGCGCGCATGCTCTCTCGCTCCATGTTTTTCAGGCGCGTGCCTGATCGACCTTCAGGCGGTCGTCTCGCTTGATCGCCGGGTGACGAGCCCGGAATCCGGCGAAGGCGTTGTCGTCCCGGCATGGTGGTGACAGCGGAAATCAAGACCAGCACTCGCGGCATCTACAAGTAAGTCATGGCGCTGATCGTCTCCGGGTTCGACGAAGCATTCCGGGAACGGTGAGAACGAAGCACACCCTAAGAACTGGCACCCTCGTCAGTGCGGGTTGAGTTCTTCCGCGAAGATAGCATCCACGAACAATCTGGGTTCGCAGAGCCTGTGCTTTGCCGCGTCTATCAACGGCGGCGAACCGCAGAAACAGGCACTTATATCCGCCGTGAGATTATCGGGCCGGGTCAGGTCGGTCACCAAGCTTCTAAGTCCGCCCCAGGATGGATCGGGATTGGATTGCAGGGCACCTAGGCAGCAGATTGTCCGAACCCTGCCTGCAGTTCTCACGAACTGCGAACATTGTTTCGTCTTTCCGGCAAGACACGTGCATCGCCATTACTCCGGATGATTCCCTGTCGAAGCGAAACACGCCCTGCCTTCGGTGGGACTTGCGGCTGCTGGCACACCTTGTCCAGGTCAGTACTCGGCCGTGATCTGAACGGGTACCCACCTTGTACAACGCGCGGCATGTATTGTTCCGGATCGTCGTCGCCTTCTGGCTCAAGCATCCCTGTAGACATATTTGTATAAGAGTGTTACTCATGCGCATAAGTTATCAAGAAGTGGGGATGACAATGGGAGGGGTCCGCGGACGATGAGGAAGAAATCAACGGCGCTTGAGATTGGCGAATCTGGCGAGCGGAAGGCGCTCTATGCCCGGATTGCAGAGGTTCTTGAGCAACGTATACGGGACGGGGAACTTCAGGCAGGTGATCAATTGCCGTCCCAGTCCGAGATCATGGCCGATTACGGTGTCAGCCAGGCGACCGCGAGGCAGGCAATACTTAACTTGACGAACCAGGGTCTTGTCATTGCCCGGCAGGGGAAGGGGGTCTTTGTTGCTGAGCCCCGCATTGACCTGCTTCTGAGTAGCCCGGAGGTGTCGGTCGAGGGCAAGCCCGGTGTTGTTGCCTACGATTTTGTCAGTTGTGACTTGCTGTTTGCGCCGGAACGCATGGCCGCTCTGCTGGAAGTCGAGACCGGCGCCAACATCACGCGCTGCCGCCGTCGCCTAGTGGTGAACAAGCGCGTGATTGGTATGGAGACTTCCAATCTACCGCTCGATGTCATGCAGGGAATTGGAAAAGACGCCCTGTACCATGACGATCTCCGGCAAGTGTTGTGTCGGTCGCCGGAATGGCAGGCGCGTACGACGTCACTTCGTGTATCGGCAGGTGTCATTACCGAGTTCGACGCCGAGCTGATGGAGGTTTCCCCCGACCGTATTGTCATCCAGTGCGAGGAAGTCACGCGCGGCGACAGTGCGCGACCGTTGCTCATGACACGTACAGTCTATCTTGCCGATCTCGTGTCGCTCACCGGTTCAACGACCCTGCTGGCGGGCGCGCGATGAAGTATGCATTCGACTTTCTCGACGTGGATATGCGGGCTGGCAAGCCCCGGACAACCGGCCTGACCATTGTCAGGGACAGAATGAGAGGGCTAGGCGAGCAACGAGAGTTCCTTGAGACGTACGCACAATTTGTCGATTTCGTGAAGATCTCCAACTTCGCGCCACGGCTGTATGCCGAGACCTTCCTGCGTAGCAAGATCGATCTCTATAGCCAGTTCGAAGTGCCGGCCATGTTCGGCGGCATCCTCTTCGAGAACGCCTTTGCACAGGGCAAGGTCGACCGGTTGCGGGACTACCTTGTGGATATCGCTGCCCCGGCTGTCGAGATATCGAACAATATCATCGATATCGATACCCGGGAAATGGCCCGGCATATCCGGGAATTCGCCGGAGCCGGCCTGACCGTCTTCGCCGAGTGGGGAAAGAAGTACCCCGATACCCCGCTTGATCCGGAACAGGCGGCGAATGAGATCGGGCCATGTATCGAAGCGGGCGCGGCATTCGTCATCATCGAGCGGGCGGAGATCGATCTGCTGGTCGGCGGTGATGCGCCGTCTGACGGTATCGAAAGGCTGGTCAGACTCCATGATCTCGTGGGGTCCAAGTTTCTGATCTTCGAAGCCGAGTTCCAGGCTCAGATGGTCGCGCTGCTTCGTGCTCTTGGACGAAATGTGAATCTCGGGCCGAACATCGACTTCGAGATCGTGAAATGGCTGGAGCCGAGCCGTCTCGGTATCAGCCGGGAAATGGGGCATCGAACAATCGAAGGCTCCATCGGCGTCGGAAAGGTTCGAAGCAGCATCGGTGTCGGCTGACTGAAACCCCGGCAAAACAACAAGATAAGGGAGGTAACAATGAAACTTCATATCAACCGCAGAATCTTCGCCGCAATGGCAGGGGCTGCAGTGGCATTTCCGGCAATCTCGGCGGTTGCGGCGGATTTTCCGGAGCGCCCGATAACGATGATCATCATGAGTTCGGAAGGTGGCGGCATGGACCGCGCGTCGCGGCTGGTAGGTGATGCAATGGCGGACCGTCTCGGTAAGCCGATGAAATATGTGAACCGGGCGGGCGCATCCGGAGAGATCGCACTTCGCATGTTCCTCGCGACCGAAGATGACGGTTACACGATCTTCTCCGGCAATCTGCCCACCCTGATGCTGGGGTTCGGGTCGAAGCCGCAGGACTACGATTTCAACGAGAAGGTGTCGTGGCTGGGCGCGTATCTGCGGGATCCGGCCATTCTCGCCACGTCATCCAAGTCTCCCTACAAGTCGGCGGCTGACTTCGTCGCCGATGCGACGTCTCGACAGGTTCGCGTCGGCGTAGCGAACTGGTCTTCGGTGCAGACGCTGGCCCTCCTCCAGCTTGCCGAGGCAACGGGCGCGCAACTGGAGATCATTCCCTATTCCGGTTTCAAGAAGGCGGCGACGGCGATGCTCGGCGGTCATATCGAAGCCGCGGTAGGCAACCTGGCTGCTATCGAGAAGCTTGGCGAGAATGCCCGTAGTCTCGGCATCTTCGAGGATGAGGCGCCTGCCGGGACCGACCATGTTCCGCTGGAAACGGCGCTCGGCATACCAGTGCTGAATGCGGCGTCGATCCGGGCATTGGCGGTTCATGAGTCGCTCAAGACCAGCCATCCGGAGCGGTACAAGCTGCTGCTTGATGCCTATGGCGCCACGATTGCAGACCCGGCCTTTGCAGAGAGCTTCACCAAGATTCAGGCAGAACCCAGCCAGAAGATCTCGTGGTCGGAAGCAGCCGTGGACAAGGCCGGCGACCGCATCCTGAAGACTCTCAACGACTACCGCACGCTCTTCGAGCAAGGCAAGTAGCCCTTGGCCGCGGTCCGGCGACCGGCCGGACCGCGACGCCATCTTCGAAACGAGAGGCAATCGTGTCGGATATTCCGAAAAGAAGCCCGACCTCCTTCGGGCTATTCCCTGTGCTGTCCCTAGCCTATGGGGCCTACTTCATGTCCGATGTCTGGGGCAAACGATTTGAAACGCTTGGCTATGGCGCTTTCTGTACCGCCCTGCTGGTCATCCTGTCGATGGCATTGATTGTTCGCACCGTCCGGACAGGGAGCGTTGCGATGCGCTTTGCTGGATGGTTCAGAGATGCGCCATCCGTGGTCAGCAAGCATTCCTCCGCAATCGGCCTTGCATTGTCGCTTGTTGTCTATGCCTTCCTGCAGCACAGCGCCGGCTACCTTCTGGCGACGGCAATCGCGTTTCTGTGGCTGCAGTTCTACCTGAAGGGCGGCAGCATGCTGCGCATCGCCTTGGTCGCCGCCTGTCTTACGGCCGTTGCCTGGCTTGCGTTGATACATGTCCTGCAGGTACCGCTGCCTGAGAGTCCGTTCGGAGGATTTGCGTGATGGACGGCAACATTGCTGACATTCTCCACATCCTGCTCTACGGGATCCCGCTGATCGCCGCAGGTGTGGCAATCGGTGTCATTGCGGGTGCCTTGCCGGGTTTTGGCGCCTCCAACACGCTTATTATCCTGTTTCCGCTGACACTGCAGATGCATGTCGACAGTGCGATGATGTTGACGATGGGGCTTTTCGTCGGCGTACGTCTTGGGGGAGCCATCCCGGCGATCCTTATCAATGTGCCGGGTACTGCTTCCGGGGCCGTCACGGCGCTCGAAGGATTTCCGATGACGAAGCTGGGGCTCGCCGGAATGGCGCTCGGGGTGGCGCTGGCCGCATCGGCATTCGGCAGCTTTGCCTCCGGCTTCATTGCATTGACCTCGGCACCGCTGATAGCGCGGATGGCGCTCGAATTCTCTGCGCCCGAGATTTTCGCCCTGACCATTTTTTCGATCGTGATGGTCGGCCAGATCGCTGGTGAGGACCGAGTGAAGGGCTGGCTGGCCGGTGCGGCAGGCCTGCTTATCGGCAGCGTCGGCGTTGATCCCATGTGGGGTACGGAGCGGGGAAGCTTCGGCATGCTTGAGTTGCTGGACGGCATTCCGGTCATCGCGGCACTGGTCGGACTCTACGCCATGGCCGAAGTGATGGAGATGGCGCAGGAAGCGCGCAAAGGAGAAGTTCGGTCTGCCGGCGAGGTCATCGTGAGTATCCGGGACCGGGCGCGCGGCATCATACAGGGATGCGCCTTTGCCATTGGGCGGAAAGCCGATCTGTTGCGGTCGACGTTCATCGGCGCGTTCATCGGCGCCTTGCCCGGTGCTGGAGCCAACATCGCAAGCTTCCTCAGCTACCAGCAGGCCCTCACCTTCTCGCCGGATGCCGAGGACCAGGCCAGGTTCGGCAAGGGTAACCCCCGTGGTATCATAGCAAGCGAGGCCGCCGACAATGCCTGCGCGAGCGGCGCGCTCGTGCCGATGATGTCACTGGGTATCCCCGGTTCGGCTTCCACAGCCGTTCTGCTGCTGATCATGACCGCACATGGTTTGAATGTCGGCCCGCGGCTGTTCGTGGAGCATTTCAACACGGCATATGCGATGCTGGCGGCCATTCCCGTCGCGGCATTCATCCTCTGCTTTATCGGCTTTGGCGCTTCCTTCGTGGCTTCCCGGCTGGCGCAGATCCCGACACCGGTACTTGCCGCGACCATTTCCGTGTTCGCACTGGCCGGGGCATTCTCGGCACGGCACATGATGTTCGATGTGTATCTGGCCATTGCCTTCGGGGTGATCGGTTACATTATGCGGCGGGAGAACTACCCTCCGCAGGCGATGCTGATAGGGATCATATTGGCGCCCGTTGTCGAGGCGAACTTCTTCGTCGGACTGAGAGAGGGTTTCGGTTCTCCCGCCATCTTCTTCACGCGGCCGATATCACTTCTGATCTGGGCATTCATGATCGGGTCGGTTTTCTACATTGCTCACAAGAAGAGACAGATGCTGGGAAATCTGCGGGAGACATCACGGTGACGAAACGAAACATCCTCATCCTGATGAGCGATGAACACGCCCGTCGTGTCACCGGTTGCTATGGTGATCCCCTGGTGCGGACACCGAACATCGATGCTCTTGCTGCGAGGGGAGTGAGGTTCGAGACAGCCTACTCGGCGAGTCCGATCTGCGTTCCTGCCCGTGCGGCGCTGGCCACGGGAAGGCCGGTACATGAAACGGGTCATTGGGACAACGCACATCCCTACGAGGGACGTCCCGAAAGCTGGGCGCACAAATCGAGGCAGGCGGGATATCACGCCGTTTCGATCGGGAAACTTCATTATCGCGATGCGATGGGCGATACCGGATTTTCCGAACAGAAGTTCCCCATGCATGTTGAAAACGGGCGGGGAGATGTCGCCGGGTCCATCAGGGAACCGCTGCCGGTACGACATCAAAGCCGCAAGCTTGCAGAACGCCTCGGTCCGGGTGAAACGAACTACACGAGGTATGACGAGGCTGTCCGGGACGCGGCCTGCGATTGGCTGCGGAATGAAGCCGGTCAGCACGATGGCTGGCTGTTGTTTGTGTCGTTCGTGGCGCCGCACTTCCCGCTCGTCGCACCGCCGCAATTCTATGACCTGTATTCCGGGGAAGATCTGGCGCCTGGTCAGCCGGTTCCGGATTCGGCGGCCTGCCATCCCTGGCTGAGCGCGATGCGGAAGTCATATGTCTATGACAACTTCAATGACGCCAGACGCTGCGAAGCGCTCCGGTCCTATTATGGTCTCGTGAGTTTTCTCGACAGCAATATCGGACAGGTCCTGGACGCTCTGGAAGGTAGCGGCGCGGCACCTGCAACCGAGATTCTCTATTTCTCGGATCATGGCGATAATCTCGGTGAGCGGGGGATGTGGGGCAAGTCCACGTTCTATGAGGAAAGCGTAGGAATCCCGCTGATCCACGCCGCTCCCCAATCGCGGTCGGTGGCGGGGACGGTCTGCCATACACCGGTTTCGTTGACCGATATCTACCCCACGGTTCTCTCGATTGCCGGGGGCGTGACGGCCGGGGAAGAGCACCGGCAAACTCTGATGGATATCGCCGCATCTGCCGATGACCGTGATCGGGTCGTGCTATCGCAATATCACGCGGCAGGTTCCCCGACCGCCGGGTTCATGTTGCGCCAAGGAGACTTGAAGTACTGCCACTACGTTGGCTATGAACCGCAATTGTTCAATCTGAAGAGCGACCCGCGGGAGAGCGTCAATCTCGCTTCGCAACCAGGCTATGCCCGTCAGGTCGAGGCATTCGAGGCACGCCTGTCGGAGTTGCTTGGCAAATCACCGGCCGAGATCGACCGTCAGGCCAAGGCGGCCCAGGCCCTGCTTGTCGAACGCCATGGCGGTGCCGACGCCGTGCTATCCGGGCCAATCCTCACGGCGACCAGTACCCCTGTCAGATAGCCGAGGGACAGGTTTCTCGCATCTTCCCGGGATGTGCCGTCAGGTGGTGGATGCGGAGGCTGTTCTTCCGGTCCCCATGATCAATGCGCCCTTGAATAGGGTGCAATTGCATTAAGGCCTGGCGTGACCCGGATTCTCTATCCCGATCGTATCGTAGAAATGATCGAGATAGGCTGACCGATAGGAGCCGTCCCGGGCGAGCGAGGCACGCCGGCGGGCCGTCTCTTCCGCATGGACAAGGCCATCACGGATCACGATCCCGTAGACGTCCGCCGCATA
>JAVKCR010000552.1:0-4669 GCA_040222645.1 Rhodospirillales bacterium | reverse complement strand
CAGTCGCGCAGCCGCTACTGCTCGCCGCTTTGCTGTTTCAGGTTGTTCGGATCGAACACGTTGCCGAAGGGTGACTTGGGCTTCTCCGGCGCCGCGGGAGCCGGTGCCTTCTCCCCCGTCCCGGACTGCGAGCCGAGATTGTTGGGGTCGAACACGCTGCCGAACGGCGTCACCGATTTCGGTCGGGCCGGGTCATCCTGCGGCTGGGTCTGCTGCTGCTTCATCCGCTCCTCAAGCAGCTTGCGTTGTTTCTCGGCCAGTTCCTTCTGGATGCGGAGCTTCTCTTCCATGATCGCGGCCTTGCAGACCTGTGCGTCGTAGTTCGATGCCGACCAGGCCGTCGCGACGCCGGCCGCGACGACCAGGAAGATCAGGATGCCGGCGATGTTCGGCACCACGCCGAACCCCGCCTTCGGCGCCGGCTTCGCGCCCGGCAGACCTTCCAGCATACGCTGCGTGGCGAGACGTTCCTCGCGCCGGCGCAGCACTTCGTAGGTCACGGCGCCAACAAGGGTGAGGACGATAATGATGACGGCCAGCGCGCTGATCGACGGATCGATGCCGTAGCGCACCTTCGAGGCCAGCACCATGGTCAGGGTCGACGTCGCCTGCGACGTGAAGACGGTTGTGTTGTAGTTCTCGAAGGACGCCAGGAAGGCCAGCACCGCCGCGGAGGCGATGGCGGGCTTGAGGAACGGCAGCAGCACCTTGGTGAAGGCCTGGACGTTGGTGGCGCCGAGATCCAGCGCCGCCTCCTCCTGCGCCGGGTCGAAACGCTGCAGGCGGGCGATGAACACCAGCATGCAATAGGCGGAGATGAAGGTCGCCTGGCCGAGCACGGTGAGGAAGATGTCGTTGAACAGCAGCGAGCCGTCTTCCGCGCCGACCATGTTGCCGAGCCGGCGCCAGAAGATCAGCGTCGAGATGCCGAGCACCACGCCCGGCACCAGGATCGGACAGATCACGATGGTGTAGTAGATCGAGCGCACCCGCCGTCCGATCTGGGTCAGCACGATGGCGCCGGCCAAGCCCAGCGGCACGGAGACGAGCACGACGAAGAAGCCGATCAGCAGGCTGTTCTGGAAACCCTCGATCAGGCGGCTGTCGTTCGCCAGTTTCACGAACCACTCGCCGGTCAGGCATTCCCAGGGGGAAACACGCGGATAGGTGGACGAGTTGAACGCCGTTATGCTCATGATGATCAGCGGCCCGAACAGGTAGCCGAAGAAGAGCAGCGCGTAGAAGCCGAAGAAGACCTTCATCACCCCGCGCGACGTCATCGGGCGATCTCCCCGAGCTTCACCTTGAACAGGCGCATGAGCAGCATGACGATGACGATACAGGCAACCAGCAGCACGAAGGCATAGGCCGAACCGCGGGGCCAGTGGATCGCCTTGTTGAACAGCTCGTAGACCCTCTGGGTAAACCAGAGGCTCGACGGCCCGCCGAGGATCTGCGGCGCGGCAAGCGCGCCCGCGGTAAGCATGAAGACCATGGTGCAGCCCGACGTGATGCCCGGCTTGGCATAGGGAATGACCACCCGCCAGTGAATGCGCCACCAGGGCGCGCCGAGATCGCGCGCGGCCTCCAGCTGGTTCTTGTCGAGGCTTTCGATGGCGTTGTAGATCGGGAAGATCATCAGCAGGATGTAGGCATAGCCGAG
Source organism: Rhodospirillales bacterium (assembly GCA_040222645.1). Taxonomy (GTDB): domain Bacteria; phylum Pseudomonadota; class Alphaproteobacteria; order Rhodospirillales; family HT1-32; genus HT1-32. The sequence continues at coordinate 3,006 of JAVKCR010000552.1, read as the reverse complement.
ACCGGCATAGAGCGCGATATCGACGCGGATGAAATCGACGGGCTGATCCCATAGACCGAGGCCCATGCCGATCGAGTTGATGATCCCCGACGCGCCGAAAATGATCCGGAAGGCAAAGGCGCGGAGAATTTCGTTCACCCAGTAGGGCACGACCAGCGACAGCACCAGCAGGCGCGACCAGCTGCCTTCCGCCACCTTCGCCATGTAGAAGGCAATCGGGTAGCAGAGCGCGAGATCGAACGCGGTGACGAACAGCGCCGCGACAATGGTGCGCCAGAAGACGCCGAGATCCTGGAAATTGAAGCTGTCGGTGTTCGCGGACGAGCCGTAGAGCAGGTAGCGATAATTGTCGAGCGTCAGCACGTCCTTGGCCGTGCCGTATTCATGCGGCGCCAGGTTCAGCCGGAACGAGTAATCCAGCATGAACAGTTGCGGCATGATGATCATCACCACGCACCAGAAGGTCACGGCAGCGAGCAGAATACCGCCGAGCACGAGTCCGTTCTTGGAGAAGAACCAGCGGAAATAATTGACGATTGCCATCGTACGCGCCCCCTACTCGGCGGCCAGCGGGCCGTGGGGCAGCACCACCGAGAGGTCCGCGTCGAAGCCGATCTCTTCCTCGTTACCGGATTTTTCGGTGAGCGACTGGCCATCATTGATCAGCGACATCCGCAGCGGCTTTTCCATCACCGTCTCGAACATGATGTGACGCATGTTGCCTTCGAATTCCTCGGTCAGAACCTTGGCCTTGAAGCGGTTGTCGCCGGCGCCGAGGCGCAATGCCTCCGGCCGCACGAACATGAAGGCCTTGTCGCCTGCGGAAAGGCCGACGCTGCCGGAAACCGTTCCCCGCATCGGACCGAGCGCGGTTTCGACACGGGCATAGCCGTCGGCCACCTCGATCACCTTGCCGGGCAGCGCGTTGTTCTCGCCGACGAACGACGCCACGAAGGCGGTTTCCGGCCGGTCGTAGATGATCTTGGAATCGTCTATCTGCTGGATCACGCCGTCCGACATCACGGCGACGCGGTCCGACATGGTCAGCGCCTCGCCCTGGTCGTGGGTGATGTAGATGAAGGTGATGCCGACGCGCTGCTGGATCTCGCGCAACTCGCTCCGCATATGCTGGCGCAGCTTGAGATCGAGCGCGGACAGCGGCTCGTCGAGCAAAAGCACCTTCGGTTCGACGGCAAGCGCGCGGGCAATGGCAACGCGCTGCTTCTGGCCGCCGGACAGTTCTGAGACCTTCTTGTCGCCCTGGTCCGGCAGCGCAATGAGGTCGAGCAGTTCATCGGCGCGCTTGCGGCGTTCAACCTTGCCGACCCCGCGGACCTCCAGCGAGAAGGCGATGTTTTCCCAGACCGTCATCAGCGGGAACAGCGCGAGATTCTGGAAGATCAGCGCCGTCGGCCGCTTGTTCGGCCCGATCCCGGCCATGTCCTGGCCCTCGATCAAGACGATGCCGCGCGTCGGATCCTGGAATCCGGAGATCGTCCGCAGCAAGGTGGTCTTGCCGCAACCGGACGGCCCGAGGAACGAGAAGAACTCACCGCCCTGGATGGTCAGATTGGCCTCGCGCACGGCAACGAAATTGCCGAACTGGACCCATACGTCGTCGAGTTTTACGTCCGCGCTCATTGATCAGAAACCTGTGCCTTCCCCTCGAAATGCGCCGTCGGCGCACCCGGTATGCCTCAAGTTCCGGACGTTTCCCCTCGGGAGTGCCAAGGCCAGCACAAACCGGAACCGGCGCTTGAATGTTTATCGTCTTTGCGGAACGCCCCACACGTCCCGGTCGCGCAATCCCCGCGCCCTTGCGGACGCGGGGATGCACTTTCGTCAGAGCGCCCTGAATCAGGCCGTCTTGAACTTGTTCACGTACTCGGTACGCACGTCGGCATACCACTGACCTTCAGCCGGCCAGGGGTTGAGATTGCCCAGCGCGCTGCCCGGATAGGCTTCCGAAAATGCCTTCTTGTAGGAGTTGCCAGCGAAACCGTCGGCGCCGAGCACCACGGAATTGTAGCCGTGGCTGTCGATCGCCACGCCCGCAGGTTCCGGCTTGTAGCAATAGTCGATGAAGGCGTAGATCTGGTCGATGTTCTTCGCGCCGGTCGGCATGGACATGCCGTCAACCCAGGCCATCGCGCCTTCCTTCGGCGCCTGGTAGGTGACCGGTTCGCCGGCATTTTTCAGAGAAATCGGCGGGCCATCCCAGGTCTGGCCGACGATGACGCCTTCGTTCAGCAGGCCGTTTTTCTGGGTATCGGCATCGTCCCAGAGCAGCTTCAGGTTCTTCTTGTTCTCGATGCAGAACTTGGTGATCTGGTCCCACACCGGGCGGAACTTCTCTTCGCTCTGGTAGGCGTCGACGAGCACGGAACCCGGCTTCATCTTGCCGGTGCGTTCCAGGAAGAGGCCCGCGCCCAGCATGCCTGAATGGGCGCGCATCATGGTCTTGCCGGCATTGGCCGGATCCCAGACATCGCCATAGCTCGGCACGCCGTCAGCCGGGACGAACTTGTCGGTACGCCAGGCAATACCCTCGGTGCCCCAGATATGCGGCAGCCAATGCGATCCCTTCGAGCCGAAGTTCCATTCCGTGTCGCCGATGGCGATCATCGGCGGGTTGACGTTGCCGAGGTTCGACAGCTTCTTCATGTCGAAGGGCTGCAGCAGGCCGAGATTCGACCACTGGCCGGAACGGTTGTTCGTCGGGCTGCAAAGATCGAAGCCGGACCCCTGGGTCGCCTTCATCTTGTTGATGATCTCTTCGTTCGACCCGATGCCGGTGAAGTTGATCTTGATGCCCGTGTCCTTGGTGAAGGACGTGACGAAGGATTCCGGCAGATAGTCGGACCACATCAGGATGTTGATCTCGCCCGAGGACGAGAAGGCATCGCGCACGATGGCCGGCGCGGCGATTGCCACGGCGCCGGTGGCGACCGTGGTCTTCATGAGCATGCGGCGGGTAAACGCCTTCGCCGCACGTTGTGTCTGAAC
>JAVKCR010000551.1:0-6622 GCA_040222645.1 Rhodospirillales bacterium | reverse complement strand
TTAAATTATCCTCCCCCTCCGGGGGAGGTGGCGCGCAGCGCCGGAGGGGGAGCGAGGGACGACGGAGCGCGCAGCGCCCCCATCGCCCCTGCGGGGCACTTCCCCCGGCGGGGGGGGGAAGAGTGGTGGTCCTCTCCAATCCCACCTACGTCATCCTGAATTCAATTCAGGACCCATGCCTGAGCATCAGCCGCGCGTGACAGCCTGTCCGCCGGGCACTCGTCGGATGGCCGGGATATCGGCGTCATTCATACCGGATGCGAGCTCTCAGGCATGGCTCGCCAGACGCTCGACGAGGCACTGGCGGAATTCCGTGAAGGCTGGCTGCCGAAGCTGGTCGAGGTGGGGTTGGTTGAGGCGTGTTCGTCCAAGGTTTCCTCTCCCTCCAGGGCAGGTCGGGGCGCAACGCCGGAGGGGGAGCGGGGGACGCCGGAGAGAGCAGCGCCCCTATCGCCTCGGCGGGGGAAGAGTGGACGGTTCCTCCTCACTCGTAACCCGCTTCCGCGAGCAATTGCCGCAGGAGATCGGTGGTGACGCCGAAGTTGGAGCCGCCGAATTCCGGGATCACGGCGGCATTGACCGCGACCACCCTGCCGTCGGCGGTCAGCACCGGGCCGCCGCTGCCGCCGCGGGTGGTTTCCGCGTCGTAGACCAGCGTTGCCGGGGCGACCTTGGCGATGATGCCGCGGCTGGCCAGCGGTGAGATATAGCCCGCATCGGCGAGTTTCTGCGAGACCGTCCAGAAATCGACATCTTCCGATGCCTGGAGGGCCTCGATGAAGCGGTCGCCGGACTGCGCCAGCAGGGAGCGCAGTCCGGTCGGGTAGCCGATGACGATGATCTCGTCGCCGGATCGTGGCGGATTGTCGCCGAGCGCAAGGCCGAGGTTGCCGGTCACCGCTTCGTCGGGCAGGCGGAAGAGGGCGAGGTCGGCGGCCTCGCTGACCTTCAGAACCTCGAGCGGGATCGGTTCGGTGCGGTCCGGGAAATAGGCCTGGAAGCGGATCATGAATGGTTCGAGCCCGTCGCCGGGGGTGCCGGACACGCCCTCCCACGGCAGCGCGATGTGGCGGTTGCTGACCACCACCGGCAGGCCCCGGATCATGAACCCGGTGCCGACATATTCCGATTGCACCAGCGGACCCTCACCGTCCAGCGTCAGCATTGGCTGGCCGAACGGAGAGACCACCGGTTTCCCGTCGGCATCGACAGCATGCCGCAGGCTCAGGCCTGTTTCCGCGTCCCGGAATCCGTAGGCGCCCTGCAGCAAGGCTACGGATGCGGAAGATTCCGCGATCACCCGTGCAGTCGCTCCGAACCGGTTCTCGAGAGTTTCCAGCTGTTCCCTGTAGGAGCCGAGACGCTGCCCGAGTTCGTCCCGTAACGCCTGCAGGTCGCCCGGCCGCAGCGCTTCCCGTTGTGCCCGCCGCAGCACCTCCGACACCTGGTCGAGCCGCGTGCGGCTGTTCTTCAACGCATCCTGCAGGCGTTCGTTGGTGGTGTGCTGCTGGTAGGCTAGGCCGGCGAGGATGACGATCATGGTGACGATAGCCAGCCGGAAAAGCCGCGTCGTATCCCTCAGCAGTCTCCGGGACAGGTCGAACAGGGCGCGCCAGATCCGGACCGGCAGGGGTTTGCGGCTGACCCGGAGGTAGTCGACGAAATCCTCGAGGATGTCGCTGACCGAACGCTTCTCACGACGGCCGTCGCGATGCAGGTGGAAACGCGAGATCGGGCCGCGTTCGCCGAACTCGATGACATCGCCATTGACCAGCGTGGCATGCTCGGCCTTCCGGCCGTTGATCCAGACCGGGCCGGTCTCCCGTGCATCGATCTCGAAGCTGCCCTGGGAGCGGAACAGGCGGGCGACGGTCGAGGCGCCGCGGCTTTCATCTCCGGGTTCGGCGATGTGGAACCGGTTGCCGCTATCGATCTGCACTTCGATGGTGGCCGCGTTGAGCCAACTGACCGTGCCGCGCGACGGGCCGGTCAGATGTTCGAGGGAGGCGGGTGCTGAAAGCGCCGCCTTCGGTACCGGGCTGTCCTGGACGATCGTGTTCACAATATCCCTCCCACTGGCTGGATTTGTGAATGATCCCCGAATACTACGCCCAAAAGGCGAGGGAGTATATATGGAGTAACGGAGGAGTTACAGGAGATGAAGCGCATGCCTCCTGCTCCCGCCCCTCCGGGGAAGGTCGGCGGCGCAGCCGGCCGGAGGGGGGGCGGGGGCGTCGGAGCGGGCAGCGCCCCCATCGCCCCTGCGGGGCACTTCCCCGGTGGGGGAAGAGTGGTGGTCCTCTCCAAACCCACCCTCGTCATCCTGAATTCAATTCAGGACCCATGCCTGAGCATCAGCCGCGCGTGACAGCCTGACCGCCGGGCACTTGTCGGAAGGCCGGGATAACGGCGTCATTCATACCGGATGCGAGCCCTCAGGCATGGCTCGCCAGACGCTCGACCAGTCCTCGCGGAATTCCGCGAAGTCTGGCTGCCGAAGCCGGTCGGGGTGGTGGAGGCGGGTTAATCCAAAGACTCCTCTTCCTCCGGGGGAGGTGGCGCGCAGCGCCGGAGGGGGAGCGGGGGACGACGGAGCGCGCAGCGCCCCCATCGCCCCTGCGGGGCACTTCCCCCGCCGGGGGAAGAGTGGTGGTCCTCTCCAAACCCACACCATCATCCTGAATTGATTTCAGGATGACGAGGTTGTTTGGGGATGCACGGAGGCCAAATTCCGCCCCCCTTACGCCGCGAAGCCCTTCGTCATCATGTCGGTCAGCCGTTTCGCAAAGGCCTGCGGGTCGAGCACCGTCTCGCCTTCGACGATGCGGGCCTGGTCCAGAAGCAAGCGGGCGGCGTCGTCGACGTTGCCGGGCTGGGTCTCCACGATCTCCGCGAGGCGCTTGACCATCGGGTGCTTCGGGTTGATCTCGAAGATGCGGGCCGACTGCTTCTCGATCTGGTTGTGCCGGCGCAGCAGGCGTTCGAGATGCATGTCGGCGTCGGCCTCGTCGGCGATCAGGCAGCAGGCGCTGTCGGTCAGCCGGGTCGAGGCGCGGATGTCCTTCACCTGGTCGCCGAGCGCGGTCTTGAAGCGGGAGATCAGCTTGCCGATCTCCTCGCCGGGCGTCTCGTCGGGCTTGTCCGCGTCGTCGCCGTCCGCCTTGATGTTGTCGAGGCCGGACTGGCCGCGGGTGACCGAGGTGAAGCGCTTGCCCTGATGCATGCCGACGGACGGGATCCAGAATTCGTCCACCGGGTCGGTGAGCAGCAGCACCTCGACGCCCTTCGCCTTGAAGCCCTCGAGCTGCGGGCTGAGATGGATGGTGTCGCTGTCGTCGCCGGAGATGTAGTAGATCTGGTCCTGGCCCTCCTTCATGCGGCCGAGATAATCGGCCAGCGAGACGAGGCCGTCGGAGGCGGTCGAGCGGAAACGGGCCAGCGCCAGCAAATCGTCGCGGCTGGCGAAATCCTCGTAGATGCCCTCCTTCATCAGCGGGCCGAAATTCTCCCAGAATTTCGCGTATTCCTCCGGCGCCTTCTCGGCCTTCTTCTTCAGTTCGCCGAGGATGCGCTTCACCAGCCCGCTCCTGATCTTGGCGATCACCGGGTTGGCCTGCAGGGTCTCGCGCGAGACGTTGAGCGGCAGGTCCTGCGAATCCACCACGCCGCGGACGAAGCGGAGATAGGCCGGCAGCAATTCGGCGCAATCGTCGGTGATGAAGACCCGGCGCACGTAGAGCTTCAGGCGCTGCTTGCGCTCCGCCTCGAACAGGTCGAACGGCTTCTCGGTCGGCACGAACAGCAGGTTGGTATATTCGATGACGCCTTCCACCTTGTTGTGCAGCGTCAACCACGGCTCGTCCATGGTGCGCCCGACATGGTGGTAGAACTCGGTGTAATCCTCCGCCGGGATCTCCGATTGCGGCCGGGTCCAGATCGCCGAGGCGGTATTCAGAGTCTCGTCCTCGCCATCCTCGCCCGCCATCACGATCGGCAGCGCGATATGGTCGGAATAGGTCTTCACGATCTGGCGCAGCTTCCAGCCGTCGAGATAATCCTGCGCGCCGTCGCGCAGGTAGAGCGTGATCGCGGTGCCGCGCTCGACGCCGTCGGCGGAATCGACGGTGAAGGTGCCGGCGCCCTCGGACGCCCAGATCCAGCCCTCCGTCTCGCCCGCCTTGCGGGAGCGCACCTCGACGCGGTCCGCCACCATGAAGGCGGAATAGAAGCCGACGCCGAACTGGCCGATCAGGGCGACCGACTTGTCCTCGCCGGATTCGAGCACCTTGCGGAAGGCTTCCGTGCCGGATTTCGCGATGGTGCCGAGATTGTCGACGAGATCGTCACGGTTCATGCCGATGCCGTTGTCGGCGACAGTGATGGTGCCGGCTTCCTTGTCGATTGTGAGGCGCAGCTTGAGGTCGCTGTCGCCCTCGATCAGCGCGCCGTTTGTCAGCGCCTCGTAGCGCAGCTTGTCGCAGGCGTCGGAGGCGTTGGAGATCAGCTCGCGCAGGAAGATGTCCTTGTCGGAATAGAGCGAGTTGATGACGATATCGAGAAGCTTCGCCGTTTCGGCTTTGAATTTCAGCTTCGACTTGGCCATGAGTTCGGGTTCCCGTTTACAGGTTGTTCGAAGGGATGGCCTGATATGGATTCAGGCAACCGGGAACGCAAGCCGGGTCGGGCGCCGGCTATTGCGCGGCGACCTGCCGGATCAGCGTGTCGAGCGGCGCGACGTAGATCTGGCCCGACGCGGTGCGCCCGGTCTCCACGCTGACGCCGTAGATATCCGCCAGCAGCGACGAGGACAGCACCTCTTCCGGCCGGCCCGTGGCGACGATGCGGCCGTCGCCCATCAGCACCAGCCGGTCGGCGAAGCGGGCGGCGAGGTTGAGGTCGTGCAGCGCGACGAGGCTGATGGTCCGGCGTTCGCGGATGGCGGTGGCGACGCGCTGCAGCACCTCGATCTGGTGGCGGAGGTCGAGCGCGCTGGTCGGCTCGTCGAGCAGCATCACGGCGGGCGCGCGGACGAGGGCCTGGGCGATGGAGACCATCTGCTGCTGGCCGCCGGAAAGCTCGCTCACCATGCGGTCGGCGAGATGACCGATGGCGAGCCGGTCGAGCGCCGCCCCGACGACCGAGACATCGGCATCGGTGACCCGCGACCGGCCGGACTGTTTCAGCGCCAGTAGCACCACCTCGAAAACGCTGAGCACGGCGTTCATGACGTAATGCTGCGGCATGTAGAATATCTGCTCGGTACGGTCGCCGGGCGTCATCTCCGCGGTGATGCGGCCGTCGAGCCTGATCTCGCCGCGACCGGCTTTCAGCAGGCCGGAGATCGCCCGGAACAGGGTCGACTTGCCGGCGGCGTTTGGGCCGATGATGCCGATCACCTCGCCCGGCATGAAGGCCGGCAGCGTGATGTCGGACAGTACCCGGCGGTTACCGTAGGAAACCTCGAGGCCGTGGATTTCGAGAGACATTACCAGATCCTCCGCCGGGATTTCATGACCAGGCTGATGAAGAAGGGGATGCCGATCAGCGAGGTGATGATGCCGACCGGGTAGATCACGCCGGGAACGACGGCCTTGGAGACCGTCGAGGCGATGGAGAGAATGAGACCGCCGCAGATGCCCGACAGCGGCAGGAAGAAACGCTGGTCCTCTCCCACCAGGATGCGGGCGATATGCGGTCCGACCAGCCCGACGAAGCCGACCGTGCCGACGAAGGAGACGGAGGTCGCGGCGAGCAGCGAGATGCAGACCAGCATCTCGATGCGCAGCCGGGTCACGTTGACGCCGAGGCTGGAGGCCTTGTCGTCGCCGAGGCGGAGCGCCGTCAGTCCCCAGCGGCGATGGATCATCAGGGGCACGAGGATGGCGAGCAGTACGCTGGCGCCGAGGATCTTTTCCCAGCTCGCGCGGCCGAGCGAGCCCATCATCCAGAACACCACCTGCTGCAGCTGCACCTCGGAGGCGCCGTATTGCAGCAGCGCCAGCAGCGCATTGAAGGTGAACAGCAGCGCGATGCCGACGAGGATCATGGTCTCGGCGCTGACGCCCCGCATCCGCGTGATCAGGTAGAGCAGGCCGGAGGTGAGCAGGGCGAACAGGAAGGCGTTGGCGGTGACCAGCATCGACCCGCCGACCGGGATCAGGCCGATTCCGAGCACGATGGCGAGCGCCGCGCCGAAGCTTGCCGCCGACGAGATGCCGAGCGTGAAGGGGTCGGCCAGCGGGTTGCCGAGGATGGTCTGCATCTGCGCGCCGGCGATGCCGAGCATCACGCCGACCACCAGCGCGGTCAGCGCCACCGGCAGCCGCAGGTCCCAGACGATGACTTCCATCCGCACGCCATGGGCGGCGGGGTCGAGCAGGGTGGCGATGACGGTCATCGGGCTGTAATTGCCGGGACCGACGAACAGGTCGGTGAGCACGGCCAGGACAAGGGCCAACGCGCCGCCGCCGAGCACGAGATTGCGCCGTCTGGTGGTCCGGAGATAACCCCCGGCAGTGGTCTCGGAATAGGCGGTCATGAAAACCTTCGGGAATAGAAAGGATCGGGCTCGCCGGCGGGTGCCGGCGAGCCCTTCAAGGGTGGTCAGTTGTGCCTGGTCCAG
>JAVKCR010000550.1:0-2212 GCA_040222645.1 Rhodospirillales bacterium | reverse complement strand
GGAGAATTTCCTCGGACTGAGGAATTCCCTGCCGGTGGCGCAGATATTCTACGCCGTCATGGCCAACCCGGCGGAACCGATCCTGAAGCGGCTGATCGCGCTGGGGTCCAACTTCGATACCGCGAGCATCCACGAGATCGACACCTGCCTCGCCGCCGGCGCCGATCCCGAGCGTATTTCCTATGGCAATACCATCAAGAAGGCCCGTGACATTGCGGCAGCTTACGATCGCGGCATCCGGCTCTTTGCCTTCGACAGCGAGACAGAGCTCGGGAAACTCGCCGAGCATGCGCCCGGCGCCCGGGTGTTCTGCCGCATCCTGACCTCCGGTGACGGCGCGGACTGGCCGTTGTCGCGCAAGTTCGGCTGCGAGGTCGACATGGCCCGCGACCTGATGATCCGCGCCCGCGAACTCGGGCTCGATCCGTTCGGCCTGTCGTTCCATATCGGCAGCCAGCAGACCGACCTGAACCAGTGGGATATCGCCATCGGCCGCTCCGCGATGATCTTCACCGCGCTGCGCGAAGCGGGCATCAATCTCCGCATGGTCAATCTCGGCGGCGGATTCCCGGCCCAGTACCGCTCCGCCCTGCCGACCATGGACAATTACGCGAACGCGATCATGGACGCGATGGTGAAGCATTTCGGCAACAACCTGCCGGACATCATCGTCGAACCCGGCCGCTCGATCCCGGGCGATGCCGGACTGATCGACAGCGAGGTCGTGCTGATCTCAACCAAGGGCTACGATGACGACGTGCGCTGGGTCTATCTCGATATCGGCCAGTTCGGCGGTCTTGCAGAAACCATGGGCGAGGCGATCAAGTACCGCATCCGCACGCCACATGACGGCAGCCAGGACGGCCCGGTGACCATCGCCGGCCCGACCTGCGACAGCGCCGACATCATGTACGAGAAGTCGGGCTACCGTCTGCCGACCGCGCTCAAGGTTGGCGATCACGTGCAGATCCTCTCGACCGGAGCCTACACCACCACCTATTCGGCGGTGAATTTCAACGGTTTCCCGCCGCTGCGATCCTACTACATCTGACGCCGCAAGCGGCCATCGCGAGGTAGGAAAACGCCGCCCCGGGTCATCCGGGGCGGCGTTTGATCTTGCCGGTGCGGGATCGTCTGCGTCAGCGTCAGCTTCCGCTGCGGGCCTCGTCGACCAGCTGCTGAAGGGTTTCCAGCGAGACCGCGCCCGGTACCAGCTTCTTGCCGATCAGGAAGGCCGGCGTCCCTTCGATGCCGAGGCTCTGTGCGACCGCGTAGGTGCGCTCGATGGCCTCGGTGACTTCCTGCGAATCCATGTCCTTGCGGAGTTGCTCGACATCCAGCCCGTGCTGGGCGGCGGCGGCGAAGATCACCGCTTCGCCGACCCTGCCGCGATGGTTCATCATGGTCTCGTGCATCTCGATGTACTTGCCCTGCTTGACCGATGCGAGGGCGGCCCTGGCGGCCTGTAGCGAGCTTTCGCCGAGAACCGGGAACTCCTTGTAGACCAGCTTCACGTCGCCATTCGCTTCGAGGAGCTGGGCGACCGTCGGCGAGACGCGTTTGCAGTAGCCGCAATTGTAGTCGAAGAACTCGACGACGACGACCTTGCCGTCCGGATTGCCGCCCGGCGGCGTGAGCGGGTCGCTGCGCAGGTCGTCGCCGAGGCTCGCCATCGCGGCGCGGCGCTGTTCCTCCTCGGCGAGACGCTGGCGTTCGCGCAGCTTCTCGATCGCCTGCATGATGATTTCCGGATTATCGAGAATGTACTTCTCGACCAGCTTCCCTACCTCCTCGCGCTGCCCCTCCGTGAGTTCGTCAGCGTTCGCGGGCACCAGCGGCGCGGCGAGCAGGAGGGCGAAACCGGCGGCAGCCAGCAGTCGAAGAAGCTTCATGTCATCGAATCCGTTCGTTATTGGCGAACGCGCATCATCAGCCAGAGGCCCGAGCGCTGCAAGCCGCGGCGGCGATCAGCGGTAGACGCGCAACCCGTCAATCACGCCCTCGGTGACGAGGTCGGACTTGCGGCTCGCGACCGCGATGAAGGCGATCGCCACCTGGCTGATCGGATCATTCGGCCAAATATCCTGGTAAAGCCTTGAAAGATCGACGTTCTCTTCCGCCCAGGAACCGAATCCGGCGACACCTTGGCGCAATGTCACCCGGCCATAGGGGCCCTTGCGGTCGAACCGGCCGGCTGGCGAGGACAATGTCG
>JAVKCR010000549.1:0-2330 GCA_040222645.1 Rhodospirillales bacterium | reverse complement strand
TATCCAGCGCGGTCTTCATGCGTTCGTAGACCAGCCGCTCATGGGCCGCGTGCTGGTCGACGATGACGATGCCGTCGGCGGTCTGGGCGATGATGTAGGTCTCGTGCAGCTGTCCGCGCGCCGCTCCGAGCGGGAAGGATTCGGTCTCGGCGATGCCGCCCGGCATCGGGACCTCACCGTCGGGCAGAGCGTCGCGCGCCTGCGGTGCGAAATCTCTCTGCCCCTCCGCCATGCCGCCGGCAACCGGGGCCTGCATCCGCCAGGCGTTTTCGACTTCGGTGCGCGACGGCGCCACAGGCGCCCCGTAGCGCGCGGCCGGTCCGGTGAAGGCGAACTGCCGGGGCATCTCGGGCATGGCCTTGCCGAGCGCGGCGAAGGAGGTGGTGGTCGAGGAACGGTGGCCGGCATCGGCCAGCGCGTGCTTCAGCCCGCTGACGATCAGCCCGCGGACCAGGCCCGGATCGCGGAACCGCACCTCGGCCTTGGTCGGATGGACGTTCACATCGACGAGGTCGAGCGGGCAATCGATGAACAGCGCCACCTGCGGATGGCGGTCATGGGCGAGGAAATCGCGGTAGGCGCCGCGCACCGCGCCATGCAGCAGCTTGTCGCGAACCGGCCGTCCGTTGACGAACAGGTACTGCATCTGGGCATTGGCCCGGTTCAGGGTCGGCAGGCCGGCAAAACCTGAAAGGCGTATCCCTTCCCGCTCGGCGGCAATGGCGATGGCGTTGTCGGAGAAATCCCGCCCCATCACCGCGGCGAGACGGTCGAGGAGGCCGGCATCCTCCTCGATATCGAGGCGACCCTCGACCGACGGCAGCTTGAGAACCGAACGCTGGCCGTCCGACAGGGTGAAGCCGATCTCTGGATGCGCCATGGCGAGGCGCTGGATCGCATCGACGGCGTAGTTCTGCTCGGTCCGCGGCTGCTTCAGGAACTTGAGGCGCGCCGGGGTGCGGAAGAACAGGTCGCGCACCTCCATCCGGGTTCCCTCCGCGATGGAGGCCGGCGCCGGGGGCGTCACCTCTCCCCCCTCGACCAGCAGCCGCCAGGCCTCGCCGGCGCCTTTAGACCGGCTTTCGATCGACATACGGCTGACCGACCCGATGGAGGGCAGCGCCTCTCCCCGGAAGCCGAGGGTCGAGATATGCCAGAGATCCTCGTCGGGCAGCTTCGAGGTCGCATGGCGTTCGATGGCGAGGATCAGTTCGTCCCGCGTCATGCCGCGGCCGTCGTCGGTGACCGAGATCAGCTGCCGGCCGCCGTCGATCATCACCACGTCGATGCGCCGCGCGCCGGCGTCGATGGCGTTCTCGACCAGTTCCTTGACGGCGGAGGCCGGGCGCTCGATCACCTCCCCCGCCGCAATGCGGTTGACGAGATCGGGCGGAAGAAGACGGATGGTCATGGACGATGCAATGCCGGAACGGAGCCACTCTGGAACATCGGACTATAACACCGCATTCGGTTACAATCAGTATGAACCCTGAGAAATTCCTATTGTTCCCCGACGGCGGGGTCGGGCTTGCCGACGATCACGAATGTCAGCTTGTCCGGATCGAGCAGGCGCCGCGCCGCATCCCTCACTTTCCCCGGGGTCAGCGCCTCGAATATGGCATTGCGCCGGTCGAGATAATCGATCCCGAGGTCCAGTTCCTGGATGGTCGCCAGCATGCCGGCGATCGCGCTCGACCGGTCGAATCGGAGCGCCCATGATCCTGTGAGATAGCGGATGGCGGCCTCCACCTCCGCATCCGTCGGACCGTCTTCCTTCACCTGCCGCCAGACGTCGCGGACGACGCGGACGGTCTCCGCGACCCGGCTGTTCTGGGTCCCGGCGTTGCCGGCCAGGATATTCGCGCCGTCGCTGTTGGAGAGATAGCTGCTTGCCGAATAGGCCAGCCCGCGAACCTCGCGGACTTCCGTGTAGAGCTTCGAGGAGAAACCGCCGCCGCCGAGAATGTGGTTCGCCACGTAGGCGGCGTAGTAATCCGGGTCATCCCGGGGGATGCCCGGCTGCGCGAACAGGATGACGCTCTGGGGAATGTCCATCTCGCGGGTCAGCACCTGGCCTTCGAACGCCAGTTCTGCCGGATCGATCTTCCAGGGCGCCGCGTTCGCCGGCAAGCCGCCGAAAACCCTGTCGAGCGCGGCCGCCGGGTCGTCGGCCGCGATGTCGCCGACCACACCGACAATCAGGTTGTCCCGGGCGAGCCGACGCTGCAAGAAGCCACGCATGTCATCGACAGTGATGGCCGCCACGGTTTCAGGTTCGCAGTTCGACGGCCGGGCATAGGGATGGTCGCCGTAGATTGCCGACGCGAACA
>JAVKCR010000548.1:0-7121 GCA_040222645.1 Rhodospirillales bacterium | reverse complement strand
GCGGCCTACCTGATCAAGAACTTTTTCAGCAATTTCAATTCTTTCAAGGTCTCTCCAGGCCTGAAGCACATGACCATGCTGGCAATGACCGGCGTCCGCCGCGAAGGCGACACGCGGTCAAGCTATTCGGAAGTGGTTACCGCCGACGGGCTCGAAGTCCGCGCGACCTGGAAAGGTCTCACCGAACCCTACGCCGTGGATTTCCCGCCCGAGGTCGGCCCGACCAAGGCCCACCAGATGTACAGCTGCTTCGTCGATGCGCCGGAAGCCGAGGTCACCGTCAACGGCCGGAAGCTGAAGGGCGACGTGACCATCCGGAATGCCGCCGGCATCGAGAAGAGCTCGGCCTTTCTCGCCTTCTCCGAAACCTGGCTGAAGGTCTGACACCCGACCGAAACCCCGTAGCCCGAGGATCCCGACATTGGATGAATTTCTGCAGTTTCTCATTGCCGGACTGATGATCGGCAGCCTCTACGGGCTTGTGGGGATCGGCTTCACCGCCGTCTACAATGCAACCGGCGTGGTGAATTTCGCCCAGGGCGATTTCGCCATGCTGGGCGCGATGATCGCGATCGCCGGCTACGAACTGGGCCTGCCGCTCCTGTTGGCCATCGTCGTCGCCGTCCTGCTGCTCGGGATCATCGGCGCCATCCTCGAGCGCACCACGATCAGGCCGGTCAGGGGGCACGTGATACGCGGCATCATCGTCACCATCGGCCTCAGCGTTACGTTGCAGGGCGCCGCGGTGATTGCCTGGGGCACCGACGCCCAGCCCATGCCGTCCTTCTCCGGCGACACGCCGATTCACATCGGCGGGGCAACCATCCTGCCTCAGACCTTCTGGGTCATCGGTACCGCGGTGGTGCTGATGGCCGTGCTCTACTTCTTTCTCCAGTACACCATTCTCGGCAAGGCCTTCCGAGCCTGCGCGGTCAACGGCTTCGCCGCGCGGCTGGTCGGCATCCGCATCGAGAACATGCGCATCGCGAGCTTCATGATCAGCGGCATGTTCGGCGCGGTGGCAGGCATCATTATCGCGCCGATCGCGCTGACCCAGTACGATTCGGGCCTCTCGATCGGCATCAAGGGGTTCGTCGCCTGCATCATCGGCGGCTTCGGCAACCCGGTCGGCGCCGCGGTCGGCGGCCTGCTGCTCGGCTTGCTCGAAGCCTTCGCCAGCGGCTATGTCAGCTCGGGCATGAAGAGCGCCATCGCCTTCCTGCTGCTGCTGGTCTTCCTGCTGGCACGCCCCGGCGGGCTGCTCGGCGAGCTCGAGAAAGCGGGGCGTCACTGAGATGGTCCGCTACGGCTCATTGATTGCCATCCTCGTTGTCTCCCAGCTTGTCGGCAGCAACTACGTCACCAACCTGCTGAACATCATCGGCCTGTTCGCCCTGCCGGCGCTCGGCCTGGCGCTGCTGATGGGATATGCCGGCCAGATATCCCTCGGCCATGCCGGCTTCTACGGCATGGGCGCCTTCGGCTCGGCGCTGCTGGCGATGCATACCGGCATCTCGCCCTGGATCACCATCCCGGTCGTCGCGATGCTCGTCGGCATCTTCGCCTGGGGCATCGGCTGGCTGGTCTTCCGTCTGCGAGGCCACCACCTCGCGATGGCGACGCTCGCCTTCGGCATCATCGTCCATGTCTGCCTGGTCGAGTTCCGCTCGCTGACAGGCGGTCCGAACGGCCTGCCCGGCATCCCGGTGCTCTCCTTCTTCGGCACTGATCTCTACAGCGACGCCCGCATCTTTCCGCTGATCTGGATCGCCTGCATCCTGGCGCTGGTCGCCGCCGAGAATCTCGTGCGGTCACCGGTCGGCCTGTTCATGCGGGCGCTCGGCGAGAACGAGCGGGCCGCCGCCTCCCTCGGCATTGCGCCGGACAGCATGAAACGCAGCGTGATGATGCTGTCCGGCGCCTTCGCCGGTTTCGCCGGCGGGCTGTATGCCCACTATATCGGCTATCTCAGCCCCGGCCCGTTCGATGTCGGCATGTCGATCAAGCTGCTTGTGATGGTCGCGATCGGCGGGTTCACCAGCATCTGGGGCGTTCTGCTGGGCGTCGCCTTCGTCACCCTGATCAGCGAAGTCCTGAAACCGCTCGGAGCCTACGACATCCTCGTCTTCGGCGCGATGCTCGTTTTCATCATCATCTATTGCCCGCGCGGCATCCTCCACCCAATCGTCAACCTGGTCGGCCATTTCGGGCGAAAGCAGCCGGCCCAGGCGGAGAAGCCGCTATGACCGCCGGACAGGACCCGATCCTGGAGGTCGACCTCGTCTCCGTCCAGTTCGGCGGGTTGCGCGCCCTGTCGGATGTCTCGTTCGACGTGCGGCACGGCGAGATACTCGCCCTTATCGGCCCCAACGGCGCCGGCAAGACGACCCTGCTGAACGTGGCGTCCGGCGCCCTTCCGCCGACGAGCGGCGCGATCCGGATGGAAGGGAAAACCGTCAGCGGTCTGAAGGCCGACCAGGTTAACCGGCAGGGTATCGTCAGAACCTTCCAGGCGGCGGAGATCTTCGGATCGCTGTCGCTCCGCCAGAACGTCATGGTCGGTGGCGTCGCCGGATCGGGCGTAACTTTTGGCGACGGCCTGCTCGGCTGGGGACGGGCCAGCCGGGTTGAACGGCAATTGCATGAAAAGGCCGAGAAACACCTGGCCCTGGTCGGTCTGTTGGAAGCGGCCGACCGGCCTGCGGCCAGCCTTCCCGCCGGACAGCAACGCCTGCTCGGCATCGCCCGCGCGCTGGCGACGGACCCCAAGGTAATGTTGCTGGACGAACCCGGCGCCGGATTGAACAACACCGAGAAGAAGCACCTCGTGGAGGTGGTGCGCCGTCTCCGCGAAGACGGCAAGACCATCGTGCTGGTCGAACATGACATGCAGGTCATCAAGCAGTTGGCCGACCGTATCGTGGTGCTCGACCATGGTGCGGTCATCGGCATCGGCACACCCCGGGAAATCCAGCGCAACGAGGCCGTGGTGAATGCCTACCTGGGCTCCGCCGGCACCATCGAGCGCAATCCGGTGAAGGCCGGTGAGACGTCATACGGGCAGTTGCTGAACCTCTCTGGAATCAGCATCCACTACAATGGCGTCCAGGCGGTGAACGAGGTCTCGCTCAACGTCGACAAGGGTGAGATCGTGACCATCGTCGGCGCCAACGGCGCCGGCAAGTCCAGCCTGCTGAAGGCCATTGCCGGCGTGGTCACTCCGGCAACCGGCGAGATAATTCTCGACGGCAAGAGCCTCGCCACCAAGACCGCCGACGAGCGCGTGGCGCTCGGCATGAGCCTGACCCCGGAAGGCCGGGAGCTGTTTCCCTCGCTCAGCGTCCACGACAACCTGATTCTCGGCCGCTACGCCCGGCTGAAGGCGCACAAGGGCCTGTGGGGCATGGTTCACATGGGGGCCGATGAGAAGGCCGCGATGGCAGACCGTCTCCAGTTCTGCTTCGACCTGTTCCCGATCCTCGCGGAACGGCGCAACCAGCTCGCGGCAACGCTCAGCGGCGGCCAGGCGCAGATGCTGGCCATCGCCCGCTCCCTGATGAACGACCCGACATTGCTGATGCTGGACGAACCCTCTCTCGGCCTCGCCCCGCAGATCAACGAGGTGATCTTCAAGACCATGCGCGACCTGCAGTCGGAAGGACTCACGATCCTGCTGATCGAACAGAACGCCCGCGCCGCCCTGCAGGTCGCCAACCGCGGCTACGTTCTGGTCAACGGGTCGGTCGTCGCCAGCGGCAATGCCGCGGACCTGCTCGCCGACGACCAGATCGCCAGTTCCTACCTCGGCTTCGGCGATCAGCAAGACCCTGAAGACAGCCTGATGGTGAACGTCCAATGATCGCACGGGACCGCCGATGAACATGAACGACAACCTCGCGACAATTGTTTCCGACGGAGACAGGCTTGCTCTCGAGCGTTTCTTCGCCTGCCGGCCGTCCTGGACCGGCATGGCCCGCGCCGGTGATGTGGTCGATCTCCCGGAACGGACGATTCTCCATGCCGGGCCCCCGTTCGACGACCCGGAAACGATCTGCACACCAATCGCCAATTCCGTCGCTGCGGCCGCAATGTTCGAGGGGTGGGCGGGGTCCCTCGACGAGGCCCGCACGATGGTGCGCAGCGGCGCCATCAGGATCGAACCGGCGCAGGATCGCAATTGCGTGGTGCCGCTGGCATCGGCGCTGTCGCCGTCCATGGCGGTTCACGTTGTGACAGACCCCGCACGTCCGGGCATCGCCTGCCATGCTCCGGTCAATGGCGGTAATGGCCCGGCCCTCCGGCTGGGGCTTAGCGATCCGGCGGTGGTCGAACATCTCCGATGGCTCAATGGCCCCTTCGCCGACGCGCTGGCGGCTTCCACGATCCTGCCGGTCGACCTGATCGCTGTCGCCGACCGCGCTCTGGTCGACGGCGACGATTGTCATGGCCGGACGATCGCCGCGACCAATGCGCTGCGGCAACGCCTGTTCCCGGACAGCGACGATGACGGTTCGGCGACTTTCCAACGGTTCATGGCCAATGGACCAGGCTTCTTCCTCAATCTCTGGATGGCCAGTGTGAAATGCATGCTGTCCGCCGCCGACGGCGTCATGGAATCGAGTTTTGTCACCGCGGCCGGCAGCAACGGCGTGACCACCGGCATCAAACTTGCCGGCGGAAACGGAGCATGGATAACGGCGCCCGCAACCGTGCCGGTCGGGGACTGTCCCGATGGAATCAGCCCGGCGGATGCGCTGCCCGCCATCGGCGACAGCGCCATCGTGGATGTGGCCGGCATGGGCGCAATGGCCATGCACCTCGCACCGGCGCAACTGGAGGCGATGGGACATCTGATGCCGGAATCATCCGACCGGATCGGCCGGCGCATTTTCGCCGGGACCCATCCCGGCTTCACGAACAGCGGCCTGCGATCCGGCCTGCTGGCAGCTGTGGTAGCGCAACAGGAGCGGGCACCGTCGATCTCGCTCGGCGTTCTGGATCGTCACGGTTCGCGGGGGCGTATCTACGGCGGCATCTTCACGCCGCCGGTCAGCCTCTTCCGTCGAGCCGCGGCAGAAATTCCGACAACAAGGGTTTCACCATGAAAACCCGCAAACGGCAAAACACCGGGAGGCGAAAAACCGTGACGATTCCGGCACGGTTTCACAAAAGGAGAGAGAAATGAGAAAAATACTGGTTACCGCACTGGCCGTCGGTTCTCTCGGCCTGTCACTGATCAATCCAACCGAAACACGGGCCGACACGATCAAGATCGGCGGCCTGCTTGAGACCTCCGGCTTCCTTGCCTCGCTCGGCAAGCCGGGCCTGGAAGGCGCCATGCTGGCCGTCGATCACATCAACGCCGCCGGTGGGATCAACGGCGAGAAGATCGAACTGGTGAACATCAATACCGAGAGCGACAACACCAAGGCCGTTTCCGCCGCACGCCGCCTGATGGAAACCGACGGCGTCGTCGCCATGATCGGGGCCATGAATTCCGGTTCCACCTACGCCATCATCGACGTGCTGCAGCGGGCGAAGTTCCCGATCGTCGCCAACGGCGCATCCCGCGGGCTCGTCCTGCCGCCGGAAGACAAGCCCTACATCTTTCTCGCGCCGCTGACCGACGTGCTGGTGCAGAGCGTGATGATGAAGGACATGCGGAAGCGCGGCATCTCGAAGATAGCGATCCTCTATGCCGATTCCGGCTTCGGCACCAGCGGCCACTCCCAGCTGGTCAACCATGCCGCCGACTATGGCATCCAGATCGTCATCGAGGAAACCTATGGCAACGCCGATAGCGACATGACGCCGCAGCTGACCAAGATCCGGTCCAGCGACGCGCAGGCGACCGTCATCTGGGGCACCGGCCCGGGGCAGGCCATCTCGACCAAGAACCACCGTCAGCTCGGCATCGAAACACCGCTCTACCTGTCCCATGCTGCCAACGACTTCAACTTCATCCGGCTGGCCGAAGGTGCGGCGGAGGGTATCCTGATCCCGTCCTCGAAGCTCTACGTGCTCGACAGCCTGCCGGACAGCGATCCGCAGAAGCCGGTAATCGCGAAGTTCGTGGAGGACTACAAGGCGAAGTTCGGCAACCTGCCCGCGACCTTCGCCGGCAACGGCTACGACGCGCTGACGATCATCGCCAACGCGATCAAGAAGGCCGGCACCGACCGCGAGGCGATCCGCGCGGCAATCGAACAGACCTCGGGATATGTCGGCGTGACCGCCGTCTACACCTACTCGCCGACCGACCATTTCGGCGCCCAAGGCGATAGCGTCGTCATGCTGTCCGTCAAGGACGGCCAGTTCATTCTGGCAGACTAGACGACCGCGACGACCGACCGGAGACATGAAGGGCCGGCTATTTCGCCAGCCCTTCATTCTCCGACCGTCACCCCCGGGCGGCCAGGCCACCACCCAACTCTTGCGGAACCAAGCAGATGTCCAGGATCACCTTCCGTTTCTCGGACGGGGAACAGACCACGATTGACAGTGCCGATGACGCGACCGTCCTCGAATCCGCCTATGCGGCCGACTTGCCGCTCTCGAAGGATTGCGAGATCGGCGACTGCCAGACCTGCCGGGCAACACTGACGGCCGGCGAGGTCGAGTTCGACGAATTCGCCTATATCACGCTGGCGGATGAGGAGGTCGAGGCCGGCGAAATCCTGATGTGCGTCTCGCGGCCGTGCAACGACATCACCGTCCAGTTACCCTACGAACGGGTCGCATTGCTCAGACCGCGCCGACTCAAGGCGGAAATCCATGCATTGTCGAGACTTTGCGAAACCACGATCGGCCTGACGCTCCGGCTGCTCGCCGAGACCGGGTTCGGTTTCCAGCCGGGCCAGTACGTCACGATCGGCGTGCCAGGCGCGAAGGAGACCCGCGCATTTTCGATGGCCAACGCACCCGGAGCCGGATTGCTCGACTTCCAGATCCGCCTGCTCGACGACGGCCTTATGTCGAACTACCTGCGCGACCGGGCCCGACCGGGCGACATCCTGACGATCGAGGGACCGAAGGGCATCTTCTACCTGCGTGACCGGCCGGGGCCCGTACTGATGGTCGCCGGTGGCACCGGCCTCTCACCGATGGTGGCCATGCTGAAG
>JAVKCR010000547.1:0-7730 GCA_040222645.1 Rhodospirillales bacterium | reverse complement strand
CGAACGAGGGGCTGGACAAATTCGGGGTGCGGTACGGCTACCGTTTCTGACGGCGCACAGACCTCGGGACGCCAGCGCTCGGCGCGGGCTTCCGCTTCAGCGACCTGCTCCGGCGTCATCGTCGACTTCATTTCAAGCATGACGGGTTCAAGCGCGGGATTCTCGTTGCGAACCGCCAGCAGGATCCACTTGTAGGCTTCCACGGGGTCCGGATCGATCCCGGAACCATTCTGCAGGGCCCGGGCGAGCCTGGCCTGGGCGAGGCCGTGCCCGTGGCGGGCGGCCATCAGCAGCCATTTCGCCGATTCCCGGAAATCCGGAGCGACCCCGAGACCGCGGCGGTACATCATGCCGAGCTTGTACTGGGCTTCCGCATCGCCGGCCTCCGCCAGCGGCCGCCATTCGGCGATCGCCGTGTGATAGTCCCGCTTGGCAAAAGCGATCTCGCCCTCGTCGAAGCCGGCTTGCACGGATGCGGAGGCGAAGGCCGCGAGCGCGGCGATGAAAGCGTAAGCGTGGAGCCGGCAGCGTTTCATGCCGTGAATCTAGCGGAAGACCGGCCGCCTTAGAAGAGGGATTCTACGCTGTGGAAGCGGCTCCGGCCTGCTCGGCGGCCTTGTTGAAGGCGGTGAAAGTCTGCTCTATCACTTCGCGGCCGAGATCGCGGGTGATGAAGACCAGCCGTGATCGGCGATCATCGTCAGGCCATTCGTCGAGACGCACCGGCGGGTGGAAGACATGCTGCACGCCATGCAGCACCACCGGCCGGTCCTCCCCCTTGAGATTGAGGATGCCCTTGATGCGCAGCAGGCTGTCGCCGCGTGTCGCGATCAGCATCTCGATCCAGGTGACCACGCCTTCCCAGTTCAGCGGCTCGTCGAAGGTCAGGCAGAAGCTGGAGACGTGGGCATCATGGCGGTTCACGTCGTGATGATGGTGGTGGTGATCGTGCCCGTGGTCATGATGATCGTGGCCGTGATGGTGATCATCGTCATGGGGCGGTTCCGCGAATGCCTCGTCGCGCAGCCAGGCGGCGACATCCGGAATCTTGCGGCCCGGCTGGAACAGGCCGGCATTCAGGATCGCCGACGGTTCGACCTCGCCACCCGCTACGCGATAGATCGGGGCCGACGGGTTGAGCTGCCGTAACCGCGCCTCCAGCGCGCCGAGGCGCGATTCATCAGCGATATCGGCCTTGGTGACGAGAATCCGGTCGGCAACCGCCGCCTGTTTCACCGATTCCCGGTGATTGTCGAGCGTCGCCGAGCCGTTGACCGCATCCACCGTGGTGACGACGCCGTCGAAACGGAAGCGGGCGCCCAGCATCGGATCGGTCATCAGGGTGTGCAGCACGGGCGCCGGGTCTGCGAGGCCGGTCGTCTCGATGATCACCCGGCGGAAGGCCGGCACCTCGCCGTTGGCGCGCTTCGCATAGAGCTCGCGCATGCTGTCGACGAGATCGGAACGCACCGTGCAGCAGAGACACCCGGAATTGAGCAGCACCGTGCTTTCGTCCAACTCGCGTACCAGCAGGTGGTCGAGGCCGATATCGCCGAACTCGTTCACCAGCACGGCGGTGTCGCCCATCTCCGGCTGGCGCAGGAGATGGTTCAGCAGCGTCGTCTTGCCCGAGCCGAGAAAGCCGGTGATGACCGTGACCGGCACCGCGGCGCCGACTTCCGCTTCCATGTCGCGGCTCATTTCCCGTAGAGCTCCTTCGGGTCCATGACCACGTCGGCAATGCTGGCGATCTCGTTGTCGCGAATGGCGGTGAAGAAACAGTTCCGCCGGCCGGTATGACAGGCGACGCCCTCCTGGTCGACAAGCGCGAGCAGGGTGTCGCCGTCGCAATCCACCCTGAGGTCGATCAGCGTCTGGTCCTGGCCCGAACTTTCGCCCTTGCGCCAGAGCGCGCCGCGCGACCGCGACCAGTAGCAGACACGGCCGGTAGCGAGCGTTTCGCGCAGTGACGCCTCGTTCATCCAGGCCATCATCAGCACCTCGCCCGTGTCGTGCTGCTGGGCGATGGCGGCGACGAGGCCGTTCCCGTTGAACGTCACGGCGGCGACGAGACGGTCAAGCGTCTCCGGCGCCGGCGGTTGCCATGCTGTGGTCGAATCAGGCATTGGCCTTCAGCACCTCGAAGCCCTTCTCGAGATCGGCCTTCAGGTCCTCGATATCCTCCAGGCCGGCATGGATGCGCAGGCTCGGCCCTTCCGCCTTCCATTCGGAGGCGGTGCGTATCGGACCCGGCTTGGTGGGCAGGATCAGGCTTTCGAAGCCGCCCCAGCTGGCGCCCATGCCGTAGAGCGAGAGCGAATCCAGCATCGCGTCGACCGCCTTCTTCGGCACGTCATGCAGGATGAAGCCGAACAGGCCGCTGGCGCCGGAGAAGTCGCGCTTCCAGAGGTCGTGACCGGGGTCGGACGGCAATGCCGGATAGAGGATGCGCGAGACTTCCGGGCGTTGCTCCAGCCAGGAGGCGAGCGCGATGCCGGTCTTCATGTGCCGCTCAAGTCGGACGGAGAGCGTGCGCATGCCGCGCAGTCCGAGGAAGAGTTCCTCGGTCCCGGCGCAGATGCCCTGGTGAACGCAGAATGTCTTCAGCGCGATGTAGAGTTCCTCGGTCGCCGCCGTGGCGCAGCCGAGCATCGCGTCGGAATGGCCGGTGATGTATTTCGTGCAGGCGTGGATCGAGATGTCGACGCCGAGCGAGAAGGGTTTGCAATAGACCGGCGAAGCCCAGGTGTTGTCCATGAACACCAGCACGCCGGCATCGTGGGCGGCGGCGGTGATGGCGGGAATGTCCTGCACCTCGAAGGTGAGTGAGCCGGGAGATTCGACGAAGACGATCTTCGTGTTCGCCTTGATCTGCTTCGCGATGTCGCCGCCGACCAGCGGGTCGAAATATTCCACTTCGATACCGAGTCGGGTGAGGTGGACATCGGCAAACCGCCGAACCGGCCCGTAGATCGAATCGGTCAGCAGGACATGATCGCCGGTCGAGAGGAAGGCGAGCAGGCTGGAGGTGAGCGCCGCGAGGCCGGACGACATCGACACCGTGTTGAATCCGCCCTCGATGGCGGCGATGGCGGTCTCGAACGCTTCCGTCGTCGGCGTGCCGACGCGGCCATAGCGGTTCAGGAAGTTGCCGGATGAGTGGGACGCCTCCATTTCCGCCACCGTCGGGTGCAGAATGGTCGAGGCCCGGTAGACCGGAACGTTGACGGCGCCGTAGTGATCCTCCGGCGAACGGCCGGTGGTCACGATTGTTGTGTCCTGTTTCATCCGATTTCCGCTATTCTTGAGGAGTCGGCGCGCAGTTTCTCACTCGGGAAGCAGTCGCGCAATCGGCAACCCGTCGACCGTCCGGATGTATTCCGAGGAGCACGACATGTCCCGTACCGCCGTTGCTATCGCCTTTGCCGCCGCGCTAGCCCTGGCCGGCTGGAACTCGGCCACCGCCTGTTCCGACGAAGCCTGGGAGATCGGTTTCGACAGCGAGGAGATGACCATGGAAGACCTCGAACGCCTGCAGCGCGAGACGCCGGAGAAACCGGTCGGCTGATCTCAGACGGCCGCACCCTCCGGTTCGCTCAGCACGCATCCGTCGATCAGCCATGTCCCGTCCGCCTGACGCTCCATGAAATAGTGGGCGATCACCTCGACCCCGTCCGGCCCGGTCAGCAGTACGCGCTGCGTCGGCTGGCCACGGACGATCGAGATGTCGAGAAAGGCTGCATTGCGCGGGCGGTAGACCGGCTGGTAGCCGGTCCTGACCATGTTCATGAAATTGTCGGACGTGCCGAACATTGCCCGGATTTTCGGCGATGCGAAAGTGAAGGCGAGATCGCCGTCATCGGCCTGAAAGGCTGCGAGCTGGCGTTCAATCACCGATCGGATCGCCGCCGCGTCAACCGGGCTGGCGGCGGGATTCCCCTGCGCAGCTGCCGGCGGCGACATCAGCAACAGGACGAACAGGCCGAGGGTGCGAATGAAACCTGACATGCAAGGGAGATCGGGTTCGCCGTCCGCCGGTTCAAGCCCTGATTCTCAGCTGGCCTCGCGCTTGCCGAAACGGCGGTCGCGCGCATTGACGAACTCGACCAGTTCCGTGTCCTGCCAGTTCTTGGTCTTCTCGAGTTCCTGGGCGGCAAGATCGGCGACGGAATCGATGATTTCCCGTTCGCCGCTGGTGAAGTTCGCCTGGATCTCGAAGGCGTCCATCAGGATGTTGATGAGGTTGCGGTGCATGACCGAGACCCATTCCTGGATATGCAGGTCGAGCGGGCCGATGATGTCGAATATCCGCACCACATGCGCGATCCGGCCGGATGCGGATTCGCCTTCCTTCTGGACACATGCCTCCCGGAACATTGGCTGGACTTCGTGGATGACCGCGTTGCGCCAGCCGGTGATCTCGGCGCTGCCATAGCCGTTCTTGTCGAGAATGCCTTTCCAGCGCCAGAGCAGGCTGGTGGACCAGACGACGAGTTCGTGATCCGTCACCGGTTCCTTGCGTGACTCTGCCGCGGCCGCGGCCCGGTTGAACAGCGGGTTGACGATCTTCGCCTTCAACTGCTTCTCGGTTTCGGCGAGGTAGCTGCGCAGCATGGTTTCCCGGCGCTTTTCGTTGAAGGCCCCGACCGCATCCAGCGCCGACATCGACCGGTCGAGGATATCGAGCAGCTTCTCGATCGTCTTTCGGTCGGATGCCGTGATCTTCAGCGGCAGGTTCTTCTTTTCGTCGAGCGTCAGCGCGGCGGAGAGTTCCACGGGCAGACAACGGCTGGCGACCCGGAAATGGCCGATCATCGCGTCCACCAGCATGTCGGCTTCCTCGCGCTGGAGCGGGGACGGCTCCTCGATCGCCCGGATATTCTGCAGGTATTTCGTGATCAGCCCGAAATTCTGCCCGACGTGGATAAGCGACAGCGGCAGATGGTTGGCCAGCGCCGGGTCGAAGCCGGCGTCACCGAGCCGGTTGACGATGTCGTCGCGGGCGACCCCGAGTTCGAAGGCCAGTTCCCGGTCGGAGGCCCCGCGGGAAACGAGCGTCTGGAGTTGTTCGGTGAAGGTGCGGACCGCCGGGCCGAGGATCTCGTCGGCGGCGAGAATGTCGCGAAACATGATCAGCGCATTCCGGTCGATCAGCCGCATGGTGGTGTTCTTGTCGCCGGTGGCCTCGACCGCTTCCGACCGTGACTTGTTGATCCGGTCGATGAACTTCTGGACCTGGTCCCGGTTCTTGAGAATCCCGGTGATGTACTTGGCGCTGGCCGCAGTCATGCGCTTCAGCAGCGCCTGGGCCTCCGGCGATGAGATGGCGTCGTCGACGAGCTGATTGCCGAGCATGCTGTCGAGCTGGTCCGACACCTCGTGAACCAGTTTCGAGAAGGCATGCGTCGACAACGCGTCCCAGAGCCCTGCCGTGTCATAGAAATGGACAAGACCGGGAATCCGTTCGACTTCGTGCAGCAACCGCTTGTCGCGCGTCATGAAGGGCTCGAACGCGACGGTGAACAGGCGGCGCGCGCGCTGCGGCCGGTGCTTGTTGAGATGGATGATCAGGTTTTCGCGCAGCATGTCGCGGCGCTCACTCGGCGGTCCGAGTTGCCCGGCATCCAGCATGGTCAGCAAGTCCCGTACCGCAGCGTTATCCAGACGCTTCAGTAGTTGGCCGACGATGTCGTTGATCTGCTTCAGTTCCATAGCTCTGGACAGTCTGCTCCCCGCAAGCCAGACCCGAATATTGTCCTTTACCTATGGTTAAAGTGTTAACATGACTGCGATGCTTTAATCAAAAGTCGGAAGAAACTTCAAGTATCCTGCCGGTCTGAACAGGCTCGCAGCCGCGATTCCAAGCGTTTCATGTACCAGGCGCTGCTGCAAGCCGGTGCATGAGATCGTCTGGATTGCCGCTTCTCCGCGTCGAGAGGTCGACGGGTGCGGTCCGGTGTATAGAGACAACGTCGGCGGTCCGGTATTGTTGCATTCGACGTTGTTTCACGGACGGGCACGGGTTCGTGCCCGGGGGGTAGAGTCGGATGCGGATGCCGACACCCGCCGGGCGTTCGACGGCAGGTACCGGCGTACTCAGCCCGTCAGCTGCCGCACCATCTCTCCGCGCCCGCGGGGCGCCGCGCCAAGCCCACCCACGATCCCGGCAGCGACCGATGACGCTACGCCGAGCGCAACCGGTATCAGGATGACGCCGATGCCGGGAATCCACGCCACGTGCAGCGCCTCTGTAACCGAGAAATATCCACCGATACCGCCGGAAATTCCGCCCAGGATCGCGGCGATGGCGCCGATGATCGCCGCTTCGGTGAGGCGCGCGGCGGCGATCTCGCGACGAGATGCGCCGACCAGCGCGTAGACGAGCGCCTCCTGTCGGCGCGAATCGACATCCGATGCGACGAGCGCGGCGAGCGAGAACGCGCCGGCGACGATCAGCAGCACCGCGACCAGTAGCGACGCCAGCGAGGCGCCCTCGATTGCGCTGCCGACCTGGGCGGCAATGAGCCTGACGTCGATACTGGTGACATTGGGATGAGCCGTCGCCAGGTCCCGGATCAGTGTGTCGACATCGCCGTCCGTCTCGCCCTGCAGGCTCATGATCCAGCTCTGCGGGGCATCCCTGAACGGCTGGGGCGAGGCCAGCATGAGGAATTCCGGCCTGAAGGTGCGGTGGTATTCCTTGCGGATATTGACGACTTCGGAGGTGAAGGACCGGCCGAGAACGCCATAGGTCAGGACATCGCCGACCTTGAGATCGAAGGCCTCCATCAGGTCCTCTTCCGGCGATACGACCGGCGGACCGGCATAGTCCGCGTCCCACCAGCTGCCTGCCAGCAATTCGGCGCCCGTCGGCGTCGCGGTCCAGGAGAAGCTGCGGTCACCCTCGATCACCCACGACTTGTCGGCCCGGCGCAATGCATCGCGTGCCGGCACGCCGTTGACCGCCGTCAGGGTCATGCGCATGAAAGGGTTGGCCTGCAGGCCGCCGAGGCCGGGTGTGGTCTCGATCCGCTCGCGAATGGAATCGACCTGGTCCGGCTGTACGTCCAGCAGCACGAGATCGGGCACCCGCTCGGGCAGTTCCGAATTCAGCGCGTGGTCGAGCGAGCTTTGCGCCGCCACGATGGCGGTGATGCCGACGATGCCTATGCCGATCGCCACCGTCCGGCTGGCGGCGTGACCGGCATTGCCCAGGCTCTGGCAGGCGACGATGCCGATGAAGCTGCGGGGGGCGCGGCGGGCAACAATTCTTGCCATGATCCCGGCGGCAAGCGCCAGCAGGCCGGTAGCGACCGCGAGCCCGGCTGTCGCGAGCCCGGCGAGGGCAGGGATCGGCAGGCTGAGTGCACCGGCTGCCATCGCTGCGACCAGGAATCCGGTGCCGATTGCGGCATGCAGGGGGTCGGTGCGCAGGCCGGCCACCCCGTTGCGCATGGCCGCGCCGGGTGATATCCGGGCGGCGCCCGAAAGCGCCAGTAGCCCGGTACCGGTAAGGCCGACGACAAGGATCGTTGCCACGGTTGCCAATTGGGTCACCACGTCAGAAGCCGACCACGGCACGTGGAGGCGGGCGGTGATGATGTCCAGCAGCGGCACCGCCACGATCGTCGCGGTGCCGAGTCCGATGACGAGGCCGACAATGCTCGCCAGCGCCATGATGAGTGCGTGCAGCGAGACGACCATGGCGGGCGTCGCCCCGGACAGGCGGT
>JAVKCR010000546.1:0-11153 GCA_040222645.1 Rhodospirillales bacterium | reverse complement strand
AGCGGCACGAAGGACACCAGCAGCTCGAGATAGACCTGGGCTGCCGGGGGGACATCTTCCCGGTTCGGCTTCGGCGCGATGCTCGGATTGATCAGCACGCGGATGATCACGTAGACGATATAGCAGCCGGCCAGCATGAAGCCCGGGATCACCGCCGCGGCATAGAGGCGCAGCGGTGACAGTTCGGCGATCGCCGCGTAGACGATCAGCATGATCGAGGGCGGGATCAGGATGCCGAGCGTACCGCCGGCGCAGATCACGCCGGAGGCGAATTCCTTGTTGTAATTGGCCTTCGCCATCGCCGGGAAGGCCAGCAGGCCCATCAGCGTCACCACGGCGCCGACGATGCCCGACGCCGTGGAGAACACCGCGCAGGTGATCAGCGCGGCGATCGCCATCGAGCCCGGCAGGTTGTGGGCCGCCATCTGCAGCGAATAGAACAGCCGGTTGACGATATTGGCGCGTTCGACCACGTAACCCATGAACAGGAACAGCGGGATGGCGACCAGCGTGTCGTTCTCCATCACCGAATAGGTGTTCTGGTTCAGCAGGTAGAAGATGTTGTTGTTGAAGGCATCCGCGATGGTCTCGATGCTGCCGGCCTGGTAGTAGGCGTAGTAACCGAAGCCGACCCCCATCGCGAGCAGCGTGAAGGCGACCGGAAAGCCGAGCATCACCAGCACGATGAAAGTGGTGAGCATCAGGATTGCGACTTCGGGGTTCGTCATCTTTCAACGGGCTCCGTTGCGGATCGCGTCAGCGTCCTGACTGTCAAAGACGGGGAGGCTGCTGGTCCATCAGCAGCTCCTCGGTTTCGCGGGCATCCTCCATCCGCTTCGGCCACTGGCCGGTGCGCATGGCGTGAATGCAGCGGGCGCATTCGGAAATTCCCTGGAGGATGAGCAGGGCGCCGGCCAGCGGTATCAGCGACTTGAAGAAGTAGATCTGGATGCGCGCGGGGCTGTTCCAACTCACTTCCTTGTAGCGCCAGGAATCCTGGGCGATCTCGAGACCGTACCAGAACAAGGCCAGCATGCCGGGGAAGAAGAACAGGAAATAGAGCGCGAAATCGATGCGGGCCTGCACCCTGGTGGGCAGCAGGCGGTAGATCACGTCGGCGCGGACATGGCTGTCCTGCGCCAGCGCGTAGGGTCCGGCCATCAGGAACAGCGCGCCGTACATCTGCACCATCATGTCGAAGGCCCAGACGGTCGGGGCGTTCAGCACATAGCGCACGAACACCTCGTAGGCGACCGAGAGGGTGAGGATCAGGATGCACCATCCGAAGGCGCGTCCGATCCAGATGTTCAGGCTTTCGACTGCGTGAATGAACCTCATCATGGGTCCGTTCTCCCGTTCCGGGCTGTTCCTGCTTCTACCTGATGCCATCGGAGGGGCAGCCGGAGCCGCCCCTCCTCTAGCCAGTCTTTTTCATGACGCCCGCTGTCGCGGGCGTCAATCGATCAACCGAAGTAGTGCTTGTAGGCCAGGCCGTAATCCGGCTGGTTCAGCAGCAGGTAGCCCATGACCTTCTTGGCATAGGCCTTCTGGCTGGCCACGACCTTGGCGAAGAACGGGTCTTCGGCCGCGATGCGGTCGACGACGATATCCCAGGCCTTGAGCTGTTCGGCGAGCACCGAATCCGGCGTACGGAACACCTGGACGCCGCTCTTTTCCTGCAGCGTCACGAGATCTTCCGCGTAGCGCGTCGTGTTGTGCCACCAGAAGTTCGAGTTCTCGGCTTCCGAAGCGTACTTCAGGATCGCCTTGTGCTCGTCCGGCAGGGCTTCGAACTTCCGCTTGTTGAAGGTGACCTCGAAGGTTTCCTGCGACTGGTGATAGCTCGCGAGGTGATAGTGCTTCGAGACGTCCTGCATGCCGAAGTCGCGGTCGGAAGTCGGGTTGTTGAACTCGGCCGCGTCGATCAGGCCGGACTTCATGGCCGGCTGGATTTCGCCGCCCGGCAGCTGCACGACCGACATGCCCATTTCCAGGAGCACGTCAGCGGCGAGGCCGACGGTGCGGTACTTCAGGCCCTTCATCTGGGAAGCGTCCTTGATTTCTTC
This sequence comes from Rhodospirillales bacterium, assembly GCA_040222645.1. Classification (GTDB taxonomy): domain Bacteria; phylum Pseudomonadota; class Alphaproteobacteria; order Rhodospirillales; family HT1-32; genus HT1-32. Next base: position 9,087 of record JAVKCR010000546.1, on the reverse strand, counting down.
CTTGAACCAGCCGAGCGGCTGCGCCGGCATCGGGCTGTTGAAGAAGGAAACCAGGTTGAGGCCGAGGCTGGCCATCAGTTCGTCGAACAGCTCCTGGCCGCCACCGTAATGGATCCAGCCCAGCAGTTCCTGCGCGGACCAGCCGAAGCAGGGGCCGGTGCCGAACAGCGAGGCGGCTTTCGACTTCGAGTACCAGTAGGCGGTCACGTAGTGGGCCGCATCGAGCACGCCGCGATGCACGGCGTCCTGCATCTGGCTGGTCTTGACGACCGAATCGACCGCGAGAAGGTCGATACGGAGGTCCTTGCCGGCCATCGCGTGGACGCGATCGACATAGCTCTGCGCGTTTTCGAGGAAGATGCCGCCGCCCCAGGCAGCCTGCATCTTGAGCACGGTCGGCGCCGCGGACGCGATATTCGGCGCGGCGACGGTTGCGGCGGCCGCACCGGCGGCGACGGCGCCGCCTTTCAGGAACTTGCGGCGGCCGAGATTTTCATTCTGCTTTGCCATGACATTTCTCTCCCATGATCATGTCGTTTACGTGAAGCGTCCCGCCGGCGGTTCTTTTTTGTTGCCCGTCCGGCTGCGGCAAGGTCGGCTGATCTGCTCTGCGTTCCCCTCTTCAGCGCCGGACAGCCCGGCGTTCAGTGCCCTTCACCCGATAATGAAACGACAGGGGGGGATGAATCGCAAGCTGCATGCCCGGTCGCGGCAGTTTTCCGGATCGGTTTTCCGCCAGATGGAAGGGCGGCGGCGGCAGGTGCCTGCGTCAGGCGACCCGGTCGCCCGGCTCCCGTCCGGCGAAGAAGGCGTCGAGATTGTCGAGCGCCCGGAAGCCCATGGCGTCGCGCGTCTCGCGCGTGGCGCTGCCGATATGCGGCAGCATGAAGATGTTGTCGAGCGGGGCGAAATCCGGGTTGCCGCCGGGCTCGGTGGCGAACACGTCGAGCCCGGCCGCCCCCAGCTTGCCCGATGTCAGCGCCGCGATCAGCGCCGCCTCGTCGACCAGCGCGCCGCGGGCGGTGTTCACCAGGATCGCGCCGTCCGGCATCAGGCCGATCCGCTCCGCGTTCATCAGGCCGCGGGTTTCCGGGGTCGCCGGGCAGTGCAGCGACAGGAACTCGGAGACGCCGAGCAGGCTTTCCACGTTGTCGTGATAGGTCGCGCCCTTCTCCTTCTCCGGGGCGAGGCGCGAGCGGTTGTAGTAATGCACCTCCATGCCAAAGCCGCGGGCGCGGTCCGCCATCACCTGGCCGACCCGGCCCATGCCGACGATGCCGATGCGCTTGCCGGTCACCTGGGTGCCGACCATGAAGGAGGGCGACCAGTGCTGCCACGACCCGTCCCGCATCATGCGGTCGCCCTCCGACGCGCGCCGCGCCGCGCCAAGCAGCAGCAGGAAGGCGATCTCGGCGGTGGCGTCGGACAGCACGTCCGGCGTGTTGGTGACGACGACGCCCTTCTGCCTGCAGGCCGCGAGGTCGCAATGATCGACCCCGACCGAATGGTTGGCGATGATCTTCACCCGCTCCGGCAGGCGCGCGACCACGTCGGCGCTGAAGATTTCCGAATGGCAGGCCAGCACCGCGTCGGCCCCGGCGCATTTCGCCAGCAGCTCGTCGGTCGGGAACAGCCTGTCCTCGGGGTTGAGAATCACCTCGTAATCCCGTGCCGCGCGCGCCTCGGTATTGGCGGACAGCTTGCGGGCGATCAGCAGAACCGGTTTGCCGCTCATCTCGGACGCTCCCTTCGGTCAGTTCGGTCGGTTGGTGTCTCGTTGCCGGCAGTCATCCCCCAAAACCCGGCCGCGGTAAACGGCCGGGCGGGGATTTTCCGGATTACAGAAGTCCGCGTTCCTCGAGCACCTTGCGGGCGACCCGGAAACATTCGAGCGATTGCGGCACGCCGCAATAGATCGCGATCACGTGGATGATCGAGCGGATCTCTTCCTTGGTGACGCCGTTGTTCAGCGCCCCGCGGCAATGCAGTTCCCATTCATGCATCTTGCCGAGCGCGCCGATCATGGCGAGGTTCATCATCGAGCGGGTCTTCACGTCGATGGTCTCGTCGCCCCAGCCGAAGCCCCAGGCCCAGGCGGTCATCACATGCTGGAACTCGCTGGTGAATTCGTCCGCGGCGGCCAGGTTCTTCTCCACATATTCCGCGCCGAGGGTTGCCTTGCGCTTCGCGAGGCCGCGTTCGAACAGTTTCTCGTCCATGTCTTCTCTCTCCCGGTATCTGGTGTGAAATCCGGCGGATTGCCGGTCGCCGGCAGGATTACCCGCACGGCCCCCGCGCACAAGTCCCGGCGCTGGACGATCCCGCGATCCGGGATCAGGATATCGCCGGTTGAACAGGAGAGCGCAGGATGACCGTTGTCACGCAGGCGGAATGGGTTGAGCGGGCGCGCAGGGTGCTGCCGGCCGGCGGCTTCGGCAATTACGATCCGGGCATCGTCATCCGTTCGGGCCATGGCGCCCGTGTCCGGGACGAGGACGGCAACGAATATGTCGATTACCTCATCGGCTCCGGCCCGATGATGGTCGGCCATTGCCACCCGGAAGTGGTCGAGGCGGTGACCGACCAGCTCTCGCGCGGCACGACATTCTTCGCCAGCAACGCCGCGGGCATCGAGCTGGCCGAGGTCATCGTCGAGGCGATGGCCTGCGCCGAGCAGGTTCGCTACGTCTCGACCGGCTCGGAGGCCGACATGTACGCCATGCGGCTGGCCCGCGCGCATACCGGCCGCGAGAAGATCATGAAGTTTGAGGGCGGCTATCACGGCATGTCGTCGGAGGGGCTGATGAGCCTGGCGCCGACGCGGCTCGCCAACTTCCCGCAGGCGGTGCCGGATTCCGCCGGCATCCCGTCCGCCGTGCGCGACAACATGGTGGTCGCCCCCTTCAACGATGCGGAGATGGCCCGCACGCTGCTCGACGAGTACGGCGCGGACATCGCCGGCATCATCGTCGAGCCGCTGCAGCGGCTGATTCCGCCGGCGCCCGGCTTCCTCGAGATGCTGCGCGCGGAAGCGACGAAGCGCGGCATCGTGCTGATCTTCGACGAGGTGGTGACCGGCTTCCGCCTCGGCTATGGCGGCGGCCAGGAGAAGTACGGCGTCACCCCCGACATCTGCACGCTCGGCAAGGTGATCGGCGGCGGCTTCCCGCTCGCGGCGATCGCCGGCGCCGCCGACATCATGGCGCATTTCGACCAGGCGAAGGTCGGCGACGACCTCCACACCAAGCAGATCGGCACCCTGAGCGGCAACCCGGTCGCCGCGGTGGCCGGCCTCAAGACGCTGGAGATCCTCCGCCGCGACGGCGCCTACGACCATATCAATGCCTGCGGCCGGGCGGTGATGGCGGCGATGGACAGCCACCTCTCCGCCGCCGGCATCCCGCACCGGGTGGTGGGCGAACCGGTGATGTTCGACGCGGTCTTCATCGACCGTGAAATGCGCAACTACCGCGACGGCATGGCGGCCAACGCGGCCAGGACGGCGGCCTTCAACCGCCTGCTGCGCGAACGCGGCATCCTGAAATCGCCGGGCAAGACCTACATCTCCCTGGCGCTCGACGACACCGACATCGACCAGACCGTGAACGCCATCGCGGAGGCGGCCCGGTTGCTTGAGTGAGAATTGCCGCCGCGAAGCGTTGCCAGGCGGGTCGGATGTGGTCGGGCTTGTGGCCGCAATCCAGTGGCCGCATTCGAATGGGCCTCCCGGGATGCAGGCAAGGATTGTATCTCATTGGAATATTCTGTTGAGCTTCGAGACGAAGCTTGGATAAGCTTCCTGCAGGGACGGGGTCTCGACATCGCCGAACGGCCTCTGGGCGATTTTTCGATGAAGGCGGCAAGCCGTCACATATCGGCGATTGGAGAAGCCTCGCGCGCTTCAGCAGATGGCAAGGCGCATGGCCTGAATGTACAGGGACCGCAAGAATGGCACCGGTTGATACTCCAACGCTATACGAGAGCCTAGAGAAACACGGCAGACAAACTCGCATGATTGTTTTGCCACTGCGCACATCGAAGTTTCCATTATTTCGAAAACTATCAGCAATATTATAGTATCAATACGATATAGAAGGGTATCCTCGTGTCGGATAAAAGATCCACTTTTATCATTGTCATCCTTCCAATTTTTTCGTTGGCGGTTTTTGAACTGTTAAGGCATTCTGTCAGTAATTACCAAGGTGTATATTGGGATGCTTTTTGCTCTATTTTGACGAACTTCATTTTTCTACTTATATCTATCATGTTGAAGAACATGATCTGGATTGATCATAAATATAAAAATAAGAGAGAATTAATTAATACAATATTTGTAGAGAATTTTTATTATTATTTTTTATTATTTTTGTCGGTATTGTATCCCGACTTTATACCTATTGTTAGGGGGTATTTCGGTGTCGGAGTGCTAACTCCACTTGGTGTGCTCGCGATTGCGGTGGGTATCGGTCAGTATCGCGGAGCGAAGTTTGAAGATCGATGAATAAGACAGAAAATTGATTTCGGGATAACAATTTCACCTACCGTAACTGGACCATTGCCTTCTCAATTTTAGGCCGGGAGAATTTGTTGCTTCAGCCCGAGAGGCGTTGACGGCATTTTCCGGAAGCGGTGGCAGTGTGAAATTATCCCGACAAATCAGTGGTTGGACGCAAGCGGTGACAAAAGGCGAGCAACAACGGAAACAAGAACAAGAAAGGCATTAATTTCAGAACAGCCCCGCCGCCGCGAAGCGCTGCCAGGCGAGGCGGATGTAGTCCGCCTTGTAGCCATGCCCGCCCTCGAACAGGCAGAAATCCAGCATCCGGCCGGCGGGGTTGCGGCGGTGCTCGCATTTCAGGCCCTCGAGTTCCATCGCCGTCGCCGGGCCGAAGCCGCCGCGGGTGGCGTACATCTCCAGCACCTCGTGGACGTCGCCCTGCCGGGTCGGGCCGATTTCGCGGCCGGTCAGCGGCACCACCTTGTCGGCGTCGCCGTGGATATGCAGGATGTTGGTGACCGGCGCGGGGCATTGCTCGGGCACCGGCCGCCAGAAGGTGCCGGAGAGCGGCAGGTAGGCCGCGAACAGGTCGCTCTTCTCGCACAGCAAGTTCCAGACCAGCATGCCCCCGGCGGAGAAGCCGGCGGCCATGGTGCGCTTGCGGTCGATGGGGAAGCGGGCGGCGGCGTCCTCGAGCACCTGCGCGACATAGGCGATTTCGTCGGTGATGGGGCCGCGATGCGACGACGGCGAGCCGGGCAGGGTCCAGCCCTCGCCGGAGGATTTCAGCGCGACCAGCGCCAGCCCGAGATCCGAGACCGCCCGGCCGAGCGCCGCGTTCTGCATGGCGCCGGCGGCGCTGCCGCGATGGCCGTGGGCGTAGAACACCGCGCCGACACGGGCTTTGCCGTCGATATTGTCGGGCAGCCGGATGCGGTAGGTCCGCTCGCCGATCATGCAGTCGCTGTCCGGCCCGCAGGCGCCGGCGGAATCCGGCATCAGCAGCGCCGACGCGGCCAGAACCAGCAGTGCGAACAGGGCTAAAAGCCGCTGCCGGGATGTATCCTGGTCCGGACTGTTTCGCCTTGCCGCCGCCATGGTCATCCATGCATCATCGCGCCGGAACATATCCTCGTCCTTCCCAATCCGGAGACCCCCCATGCCGCCGCGCAGCTATCCCGTCGAACTCACCGCACCCGATATCGAACCCTACCGCAAGGGCAATACCGGCATCGAGTTCGTGACCACCTTCGACAGCGGCAAGCCCGGCCCGCATGTGATGATCAACGCCATCACCCACGGCAACGAGATCTGCGGCGCGATCACCCTCGACACGTTCCTGAAGGCCGGCATCCGCCCGGTGCGCGGCCAGCTCACGCTCGGCTTCATCAATCACATGGCCTACGGCAATTTCGACCCGTCGGCCCCCGGCGACTCGCGCTATGTCGACGAGGATTTCAACCGCGTCTGGGTCGAGGAACGCCTCGACGGAACGGAGAATACCGTCGAGCTGCGCCGCGCCCGCGAGTTGCGCCCGCTGTTCGACACCGTCGATTACCTGCTCGATATCCATTCCATGGGCACCTATTCGAAGCCGCTGATGATCTGCAACGGCCTCGACAAGGAAGTCGCGCTGACCGCCAAGGTGAATTATCCCAGCCACATCATGTGCGGCTCCGGCCATGTCGTTGGCAAGCGGATCATCGAGTACACGCCGTTCAACGACCGCTCCAATCACAAGGTGGCGATGCTCGTCGAATGCGGCCAGCACTGGGGCGCGGATACCGGCCGGGCCTCGACCGACACCGCGCTGCATTTCCTGCGCGCGACCGAGATGGTTTCGCAGGACTTCCTCGACGCCCATTTCTCCGACATCGGCCGCAATCCGCCGAAGGCGGAGATGTGGGAAGTCACCCAGGGCATCAACGCCAAGACCGACGATTTCGAGTTCGCCGAGGATTATGTCGGCATGGAAGTGATCGCCAGGGCCGGCACCGTGATCGCCCGCGACGCCGGCGAGGAAATCGTCACCCCCTACGACGATTGCCTGCTGATGATGCCGAACCACACCGCCGGCGCCGGCATGCGCAAGCTCCGCCTCTGCAAGCGCATGGGGTGAGGCGCGCCGCATCTGCCGACGGACTCCCGGTCGCCCGGTTCTCCGGCTAGTATCGCGCCGGTCTGGATACCGGGAGCCGGCGGGCGGCAATGTCGGGTAGCATGCGGAAGTCGAAGCTGGGATGGGCGCTGGTCGGGTTGGCCTTGGCGGCGGCGGTGCTTGCGGTCTGGCTGACAACGCACTGGGCGCGGTCCCTCGCGCTCGACACCCTGCGGCAGCGTTCGGCCGAGACGCTGCGCCTCACCATCGACAATCTCGGGGTCGAGCTCGACCGCTACATCTTCCTGCCGCGCGTGCTGTCGACCAACCCGGCGGTGCTGGCGGCGGTCGGCCGCCGGGCGCTGGGCGCGGAACTAAGCCGCGCCGACCGTGAGCTCGAGGAGGTCGAGGCGGTGACCGGGGCGGCGGACATCTTCCTCTACGATGTCGGCGGCACGGTGATCGCCGGGCGCACCGACGATGGCGGCCCGCCCGGGATTGGCGCCGACCTCTCGGCACTGCCGTTCTTCCACGCGGCTCTCGAAGGCCGGCTCGGCCGGTTCTTCACCGCCTATCCCGATACGCTGGACCCGGTCTATGCCTATGCCCACCCAGTATGGATCGACAACGAGGTGCGCGGCGTCGTTGTGGTTGTGGTGAACCTGGGCGAGCTCCAGGACCGGTTCAAACTGGTCACGGCGGAGCACGAGATCATCGTGCAGGACCGGCAGGGAATCGCCTTTCTCTCCAGCCGCCAGGACTGGCGCTTGAGGAAAGTCCTGCCGCTTTCGGCGACCGACCGCGAGGAGATTGCCCGCGAAGGGCGGTATGTCGGTCTCGCCCTGCAGGCGCTGCCGATCCGGGCGAGGCAAGACAAACTCTATATCGTTCACGAGGATGGCGGGGAAGGTCCGGCGGCTGGCGAGCCCGCCTATCTCCGGCTGGAGCGGCCGCTTCCGCGGGCGGACTGGCGGGTGTCGATCCTCGTGGATACGGCCGCGGTCGGCCGGCAGGTGGCGCAGGCGGGGGCGATCTCGGTCTTTGCCGCGGCGAGCCTGTTCCTGCTGCTGGTTGCCCTCTACCAGCGCCGGCGCCGTATCGAGGAACGCATGGCGCTGCAGAAGGAAGCGACGGCCCGGCTGGAGGATAGGGTCCGCGAGCGCACCTCGGAACTGATGCTGACGAACCGGCGGCTGCTCGCCTCGATCGCCGAGCGCGAGAAGGCGGAAGGCGATCTCCGGCAAGCGCAGGAGGAACTGATCCAGGCCTCCAAGCTCGCGGCGCTCGGCCAGATGTCCGCCGGCCTCTCTCATGAACTCAACCAGCCGCTGGCGGCGATCCGGTCCTATGCCGACAATGCCAGCGCCTATCTCGATCGCGACGAGCCCGGGAAGGCCAGGAAGAACCTCACCGGCATCGGGGAACTGACCGAACGCATGGCGCGGATCATCCGTAATCTCCGGACCTACGCCCGCAACGAACAGACCCCGGTACGACCTGTCCTGCTTTCCGAAGCGCTGTCCGGCGCAACGGCGCTGCTGGAAGCCCGCATCCGTGCGGTGAATGCCGAGGTCCGGATCGCCGACAATGCGCCCGGCGTCCTGGTGATGGGCGGCGATGTCCGCCTGCAGCAGGTGTTCGTCAATCTGCTGGCAAACGCGCTGGATGCTGTCGAAACCCAGACCACGCGTGACATCGACATCGGCATTGCCGCGACCGATGGCGAGGATCTGGTGATCACCGTGCGCGACAGCGGGCCGGGCATCGATCCGGCGCAGATCGGCTCGGTGTTCGATCCGTTCTACTCGACCAAGGAGGTCGGCAAGGGCATGGGACTGGGCCTCTCGATCACGTTCGGCATCGTCGAACTGTTCGGCGGCCGGATCACGGCCGCCAACCATCCGGATGGCGGGGCGCTGTTCACCATCATTCTGCGCCGGGCGGAAGCCGGCCGGTCGGCGGCGGAGTAGGGGCGATGCCGGCCGACGTGATCGTCATCGACGACGAGCAGCATCTCCGCACCGCCTGCGAGCAGGCGCTCGAACTGGCCGGGCTCACGGTTGAATGCCATGCCCGCGCGGACCTGGCGCTGGCCGGCATCAACGCCGCCTGGCCGGGCGTGGTGGTCAGCGACGTCAGGATGCCCGGCATGGACGGGCTGGAACTGCTGCGCCGGGTCATGGCCATCGACCCGGAGGTGCCGGTGGTGCTGATGACGGGCCACGGTGACGTGCCGATGGCGGTGCGGGCGATCCGGGACGGCGCGTGGGATTTCATCGAGAAGCCGTTCCCGAGCGACCTGCTGGTCGGCGCCGTCAAGCGGGCGCTGGAGAAACGCCGGCTGGTGATCGAGAACCGTTCGCTGCTTTCCGCGCTCGACGCGGTGGACCCGCTGGAACGCCGGCTTGTCGGGCAGCATGCCGGCATGGTCGCGCTGCGCCGCCAGGTCACCGGTTTCGCCGCGACCGACGCCGATGTGCTGATCGAGGGC
>JAVKCR010000545.1:0-12297 GCA_040222645.1 Rhodospirillales bacterium | reverse complement strand
CCGCTCCTCCCAATGGCGCAGGATTTCAAGGAGAATAATCTTCCGCCCGCCGGGGAACAAGAACCGCGATTCAAGGCATGGTGCCCACCAGACCGGATCTCCTACCCGGGGTGAACCTTACTGCGAACCGGAGAATATCCCTTTTGAGTCGACTCCTTGGGCCGGGCTGGATCAGCCCGGCGCATGGGTGATTTCTTCCGTCATCTTCTTCGCGCCGTCGAACTGCATCTTGACGTTATCACGGAAGAACGGCTCGCTGTCGACGCCGGATGGCTCAAAGGCCAAGGCCATCCGCCGCCTCCGCTTAGTTCAGGAAGGTCACGATCTCGTCGAGCAGGGCGAGGCGCTGCTTCTTGAGGTCCTCGAGATGCATGTCGTCCATCGGCGCGATGTTCTGCTCGCCGCGATGGATTTCCCGGTTGATGCGGTGATGCGTCTCGCAGAGCCTGGCAAAGTGGGCATTGGCCGCCTTGAGATCGTGAATTCGGTCCGTGTGCTCAGGAAATTCCTCGGCGATATCGTGCGGCGTATGGGTCATTCTGGACTCCCTTGTTGAATGGCTGAAGGGAGTTTCCGGCAAGTCGGGCCAAACGTCGTTGATATCGGTCAAAACCGAAGGAATTTATAATTCAGGCGGCCGCCCCCGCCGGCCATCAGCCCCCTCCCCCGCAAACGGGGAAGGCGAGAGCCAATCTCACTTCCCCCTCCGGGGGAAGTGCCCCGAAGGGGCGAAGGGGGAGTCGCTACCTCCGGGATCAGTCCAGCGCCTGGACGATCTCTTCCGTCATCTTCTTCGCATCGCCGAACAGCATCATGGTGTTGTCGCGGAAGAACAGCTCGTTGTCGACGCCGGCATAGCCCGACGCCATCGAGCGCTTGATGAACAGCACGGTCTTGGCCTTCTCCACATCGAGGATCGGCATGCCGTAGATCGGGCTCGCCTTGTCGGTCTTCGCCGCCGGGTTGGTGACGTCGTTGGCGCCGATGACGAAGGCCACGTCGGCCTGCGAGAAGGCCGAGTTGATCTCCTCCAGCTCGAACACCTCGTCATAGGGCACGTTGGCCTCGGCCAGCAGCACGGTCATGTGGCCCGGCATGCGGCCCGCCACCGGGTGGATGGCGTAGGACACGTCGACGCCCTCAGCCTTCAGCGCATCGGCCATCTCGCGCAGCGCGTGCTGCGCCTGGGCCACCGCCATGCCGTAGCCCGGCACGATGATGACCTTGGACGCGTTCGACATGATGAAGGCCGCGTCATCCGCCGAGCCGGCCTTGACCGACCGGTCGCCGCCCGGACCGCCAGCCGTGGCCGCCGCGGCGTCACCGCCGAAGCCGCCCAGGATGACGTTGATGATCGAGCGGTTCATGCCCTTGCACATGATGTAGGACAGGATCGCACCCGAGGAGCCCACCAGCGCGCCGGTGATGATCAGGAGCGGGTTGCCCAGCGTAAAGCCGATGCCGCAGGCCGCCCAGCCGGAATAGCTGTTCAGCATGGAAACGACCACCGGCATATCGGCCCCGCCGATCGGCAGGATCAGAAGGAAGCCGAGAACGAAGGCGAGGATGGTCAGCGCCCAGAAGGCCGTGTGACTTTCCGTCGCGGCAAAGAAGATGAGCAGCACGGCGAGCAGGATGCCGAGGGCCGCGTTCAGCATGTGCTGGCCCTTGAAGACCAGCGGATTGCCAGAGAGCACCCCCTGCAGCTTGCCGAAGGCGATGACGGACCCGGAGAAGGTGATCGCCCCGATGGCGGTGCCGAGCGACATCTCGACCAGGCTGCCAGCGGAGATCGCGCCCACCTGGCCGATGCCGTAGGCGGCCGGGCTGTAGAGCGCGGCGGTCGCCACGAACACGGCGGCGAGACCGACCAGCGAATGGAAGGCGGCGACCAGTTGCGGCAGCGCCGTCATCTGGATCTTCTTCGCGATCACGGTACCGACGGTGCCGCCGATCAGGATCGCGAGGATGATATAGCCGTAGGAGACGACGTCCGGGTCGGCGATCGTGGTCGCGATGGCGACCGCCATGCCGATGATGCCGAACATGTTGCCGCGGCGCGCCGTTTCCGGCGAGGACAGCCCCTTGAGCGCCAGGATGAAGCAGACCGAGGCGAAGAGGTAGAGGAGAGCGACGAGATCTTCTGACATTTCCGGCGCCCCTTATTTCTTCTGCTTTTTCTTGAACATCGCGAGCATCCTCTGGGTCACGATGAACCCGCCGAAGATGTTCACGCTCGCCAGCATGACGGCAACGAATCCCATCACCTTGGAGACGCTCATCTCGGCCGGTCCGACCGCGATCAGCGCGCCGACGATGATCACCGAGGAGATCGCGTTGGTGACGCCCATCAGCGGCGAATGCAGCGCCGGCGTCACGCTCCAGACCACGAAGAAGCCGACGAACACCGCCAGCACGAAAACCGTGAACAGGAAGATGAAGGGCGACGGTCCCATCGCTTCCGCCGCGGCGGGTGAGACGCTGGCCACGGCTTCCGTGCCGAGACTTGCAGCTGCCGCCGCGAGATCGGCAAGCTGCGCCTGCATCTCGGCGATGCGGGCGAGAATTTCCTGCTTGTCCATTACTTGTCTCCTTCCCCGGTCAGCGCGGGATGGACGATCTTGCCATCGCGCACGACACAGCATCCCTTGATGATGTCGTCATCCCAGTCGATCTTGACCGACTTCGAGTCCTTGTCGACCAGCGGGGTCACGAAATTGAGCAGGTTCTTGGCGTAGAGCCGCGACGCATCCTCGGCAAGCCGGCTCGGCACGTTGGCGTGGCCGACGATCTTCACGCCGTGCTTCATGACGATCTTGCCGGGCTCCGAGCCGAAGCAATTGCCCCCGCTTTCGACCGCGAGATCGACGACGACGGAACCGGCCGGCATGTCCTTCAGCATGTCTTCGGTGATCAGGCGCGGCGCCGGACGGCCGGGAATCTGCGCGGTGGTGATGACCATGTCCATCTTCTTCAGATGATTGGCCAGCGCCTGTTCCTGCTTTTTCTTGTACTCGTCGGACATTTCCTTGGCGTAGCCGCCGGAGGTTTCCGCATCCGCGGTCGCTTCCGGGTCAACTTCGACGAACTTCGCCCCGAGGCTCTCGACCTGTTCCTTCACGGCCGGGCGCACGTCATAGGCGGACACAGCGCCACCGAGTCGGCGCGCGGTGGCGATCGCCTGCAGGCCGGCAACACCGGCGCCGAGCACGCAGACCTTGGCCGGGGGAATGGTGCCGGCGGCGGTCATCATCATCGGCATGGCGCGGCCGAACTCCGCGGCGGCGTCGAGCACTGCCTTGTAGCCGGCGAGATTCGCCTGCGAGGACAGCACGTCCATCGACTGGGCCCGGGTGATGCGCGGGACAAGCTCCATCGAGAAGGCGGTCAGACCGGCATCGGCGTACTTCTTGACGCCCGCCTTGTCGTTCAGCGCGCCGAGCACCGCAACCAGCATCGCGCCCTTGCCGTAATCGGCGAGTTCGGCGTCGGTCGGCGACTGGACCTTGAATATGAAATCTGCGCCGTTGACGCAGGTCTTGTTGTCTTTCGACACCGTGGCGCCGGCCTCGCGGTAGACGGCGTCGGCAAACGAGGCACCGGCCCCGGCGCCCTTCTCGATCGCGACATCGAAGCCGAGCGCGATCAGTTTCTTGACGGTCTCCGGCGATGCGGCGACACGCGCCTCGTTCTGCCGGCGTTCCTTCGGTACTGCAATTTTCATCTGTGATCGCCATTCCCGAGTTGGTCATTCCGGAAGCCGTACGCGAACGGGCAGGCCTCCTCCCCCTAGAGGGCTAGCAGAATGCAATTTCTCGGTCGACTTGCCAAGCATGCGACCCGTACGGGCCGCTTGCCGGTCAGGCGGGGAAGCCGGCGCGGGTCAGCATGGATTTGAGATCGCGGCGGTAGGCCGGCCGTTCGGCTTCCGGAAGCTCGCCAAGCGCGCCTTCGAGACCGGCGCCGCCCGTAAGGTGGGCGATCACGCGCTTGCGCACCGCGTCAAGTGCCGGCCCTTCAGGCAGCAGGCCGGAGAGTTGCAGCGACAGGATGCCACGGAGCCGCTTGATCAACGGCATGTCGGCGCTGTCGATCCGGCCCAGCACTTCCTCGCTCTCGACATACTCAGCCGTCAGCTTGTCGATCTGGTCGCGGTAGACCCGCTTCTCCTTGTCCCGGAGGCTCGCCTCCTGGGTGGCGGTCCGGATAGCACTGACGTCCTTGAGCTTCTTCGGGACGGGATGCTTGAAATGCGTGAAGTTGTTGATGTTCTGCGGCTTCATGATCAGCAGCGTGAGGATCTCGACGATTTCGGCGGCGAGCCGGTGCCCGAACGGGGCGGAGGTGAGCGCGCAGAGAAAGGTGATCCGCCCGCCCGGCGTCGGGAACATCTCCGTCATGCCGCGGGCAAGCTGGCGGGCGGCGCCCGGCGCGCCGAGATCGTCGAATTTCCGGCTGTAGCGGGATGCGATCGCATCCGCCATGTCCGCACCGCCGACAAACCGGCCGTCACCGTCCACCAGGCGCTTCGCGATGCCGGTGAGCGCCGTGATATCCTCGTCGCCGCCGACACGGGTCAGCGCGTTGCGGCCACCGATCTCCCTGCCGATCCGCAGCGTCAGGATCTCGCGGGCGAGGTCCATCCCGGAGCCCTTGAAAGCCTTGTTGAGCTGGTCCAACGTCGGCTGGCGGACCGGGTCCACCTTGAGGGATCCAACGGCGAGGTCACTCAGACAGTTCAACGCGGAAACGAGGTCCGGCTGGGTGCCCAGCAGGTCCTGCAGCACCGACGCACCGTCGAGGACTTCCGCGATCATCTCGCCAAGAAGATTGTCGACGGGTTCGGGAAGTCCCGACTGGCCCTTGATTTCCAGGAGCTTGTCGAGTTTCGCATCCCAGCCGTTCCCGCCGGCAAGATGCTTGGCCAGCATGACGCCGAAATGAAAGAACTGCTGTTCCGGGCCGAGATATTTCGCCGCGCGATCCCATGCTTCCGCCACCGAACCGACCTGCAGGCTTGGCACCTTCATGGCGCCGGCTTCCCGGAGGCGGTTGAATTGCTGGTCGATGAGCTTGTAGAGATCGTCGGTCCGCTTGCGTGCATCGGTACCCGCATCGCGGGCCTGGATCCCGGCGACACGGCTGACACCTGACGGCATCAGCGAATCCGCATCGCGCAGGCGCTTGAACTCGCGTTCGGAATGCATCAGTTCGGTCGCGGTCACGTACCGTTTGTCGAGGTACTTGCGCAGCAGCCGGGTGGCGCAGCGCCGCGCCTCGAACCTCTCGAGATCGGCGAGCGTCTCGCACATCGGGGCTGAATCGATCGGAACGACGGTGACAGGCGCCTCTGCCTTCGCAGCGATCTCCTTTTCCCAGACGACGAAATCGGAACCGAGTTCGCCATTCTCGAAAACCCGGGTCTTGGTGACGCGCAGGATCGTGCCGGTGGCGGACGGGAGGTGCGCCTCGGCGAAGCTGACGGCCTTGCGCTCATCCTCTTCCGCCTGGATTGTATACCAGCGGCCATCACGCTGGGCCTGAACCTCGAATTGATATTCCCTTTTTTTGAGCACGCCGCCCTCCGGCACAAATTGTTGCCCGGGAATGGTTAACGATCAATTTATAAATCAAGCGACGCTTGCCCCGGTCACGACGCCGACAGGTACAAGATTCATCCACTACCCGAGACGGCCGCGGCGGCAATCGTCCGGATGAAACTCTCATCCCCCGGCGCATCCGACCGGATGGCGAGGCAGCTCGACAAAGCCGTTCGGCAAAGCGCCTCCCTGTCGACTTCGTCGGTGGCGGCCGGCCGGTCCGAGATCGGCAATGCGAAGAGCATGGCCTGTTCGAGTTGTTCGGCTTCCAGCTCCATCCGCTTGACCTTCTCACGGTAGGGTTCGCCGATTTCCCGGTCGAGACCTTCATACCCCTCCTTGAGACCGGTCCGGACCCGGCGAAGGGCGACCACAACATCTTGGTGCCAGTCCTCGACGGCCGCCGCCGCCATGGCGATATCTTCCCTGGAGAGCACGATGCCCCGGCTCGACAGCCAGCAGACATAGAGCAGCAGATTGACATCGGCCCCGTGACTCGCCTGCAGGCCCAGGCAGGCCTGCAGCACCCCGGCGCGGCCATAGACGGCCAGAGAGAATTTCCAGAACGGGTTTTCCGGGTGCTGCTTCACATCAAATGCCTGTCCACACCTGCATTGCACGGAAACCATACGCGGAAGAAATGCTTTGTGCTATTGTCGGAAAAACCGCCCCGGAGAGACGTGGGAAAGTGCGCGACGACAATTTCGACGACATTGAAACGCTGCAGAAGCGACTGAACGAACTGCAGATCGAACATCGTGACCTCGACGATGTCATTCGCCGGATCGAACGCGACGGTCCGCATGACCGCCTGCAGATGCAACGGCTGAAAAAACGGAAGTTGCAGCTGAAGGATCAGATCTCCTGGATCGAGAAAGATCTCCTACCCGACATCATTGCCTGACAGGCGCGCCCTGTCCGCTGCGTCGAGCGCGGATTTCGGACTGTCGTCGGGCTTGAGCTGTACCGCTCCGATCTCGAAATCGAGCACGGTCCTGCTCCCTTCGAACTCGTAGGGTGTCTGAACGGCCTTTTCCCGGACAGCCCGCACGAAGGCTTCCACCGACGGATCGCTGCCGTCGAACAGGAGAATGCCGAAGCACGACCCGCCAAGCGCCCCCATCACGTCGGCGGGTGACAGCATTTCCGCCAGGATACTGGACGCATGCTGGAGCGCCCGCTCCTCCTGGTCGTGCCCGCGTTCCCGGCGGATCCGGTCAACGACCGGCATTTCGATGTAGAGCACGGCGTTGGTGCCGCCCGATCGGCGCACCACTTCCAGCACCCGCGAGAGCCGCGACACGAAGGCCCGCCGGTTCATCACCGGAAGAAACGGATGAGCGTCGGTCAGCGACGACAGCCACTCGATCCGACCGGTCAGTTCGTCAAGCTTGTCCTCGCGTTCGGAAAGTTCGGCGAACAGTTTCTGGAAGGCCGCCCTGACGGCGGGTGTCAGTTCCTCGACGGGAACATCAAGCATCGAGATGAAATCGCGAAAATCGGCCATCGACCGCTTGCGGCGCTCTTCAGCCACCACATTCCGCTCGTAGCTGCCCGATCCCTCGGCCGCCCCGCGATTGCCGCCGCCGACGCCCGACGACACCGGTGGAAGCCCGGTAACCGGCAGACCGCCGCCCGACGAACTCATGTCTGCCATAACCGTTCCCCGCTGTCATAATCTTGACCCAACTTTCGCGCGTCTTGTCATTGCCCGCAACCCGCCTATATTCCCGACCCTTCAAGGAAGGGGACGCCATGGGAGACCGGACGCCACTCGTCGGCGTGATCATGGGCAGCCAGTCAGACTGGCCGACGATGCGCCATGCCTGCGATATTCTCGAGGAGCTCGACGTTCCGTTCGAGACCAGGATCGTCTCCGCCCATCGCACGCCGGACCGACTGGTCGCCTACGCCAAGGGCGCACGGGACCGCGGCCTCGCCGTCATCATCGCCGGCGCCGGCGGCGCGGCGCACCTGCCCGGCATGGCCGCTGCCATGACCACGCTTCCGGTGCTCGGCGTACCGGTTGAAAGCAAGGCGCTGTCCGGCATGGACAGCCTGCTTTCTATCGTGCAGATGCCGGGCGGCATTCCCGTCGGCACGCTGGCGATCGGAAAGGCCGGCTCGCGCAATGCCGGCATCCTCGCCGCCTCCATCCTTTCCGTTTCGGACCCCGCGCTTGCCGCGCGGCTTTCCACCTTCCGCGATGCCCAGACAGCGTCGGTCGCCGAGGTACCGGTGGACGAGCCGGGAACATGAGCCGCAAGGTCATCGCGCCCGGTTCCACCATCGGTGTCATCGGCTCCGGCCAGCTTGGCCGCATGACGGCGCTCTCGGCCGCCCGCCTCGGTTACCGGGTTCACGTCTACAGCCCCGAGAACGACAGCCCGACCGAGCAGGTCTGCGATGTGGCGACCGTCGCACCCTACGACGACACGGATGCGCTGAAAAAGTTTGCCGACGCTGTCGACGTCATCACGTTCGAGTTCGAGAACATCCCCTATGAGAGCGTTCAGCTGCTGGCTGAAACGAAACCGGTGCATCCGCGCTGGGAATGCCTCTATATCGCCCGTAACCGCGTCCGGGAGAAGCAGTTCGTGGCCGATTGCGGCATCGGCACCGCGCCCTGGCGCGAGGTCAACAGCGAGAGCGATGTCGCCGCCGCCCTCGTCGATATCGGGCGGCCCTCGATCCTCAAGACCGCCGAGCTCGGTTATGACGGCAAGGGCCAGATCCGCATCGACAGCGAGATGACCGCGGCGAAAGCCTGGGAAACCTTCGGCGATGCCGGTCAGGGCGTACTCGAGGGCATGGTCGATTTCACCCGGGAAGTTTCCGTCATCGTCGCGCGGTCGGAAACGGGCGAGATGCGGTGCTACGATCCGGTGGAGAACAGGCACAAGGACGGTATCCTCGACGTCACCATCGCGCCGGCGACAATCGATGAAGAGGTCGCAGCGACTGCAATCGAAATAGCCGAGACGCTTGCCGAGAAAATGGAACTGGTCGGGCTGCTGGCCGTCGAGATGTTCGTGCTGCGCGGCGGCCGCCTGCTGGTCAACGAGATGGCGCCCCGGCCGCACAATTCCGGGCACTGGACCATCGATGCCTGCGTCACCAGCCAGTTCGAACAGTTCGTCCGTTCGGTCTGCGGTCTGCCGCTCGGCAACCCGGCCCGGCATTCCAACGCGGTGATGCAGAACCTGATCGGCGACGACGTGAAGACGTGGTCCACCGTGCTCGGCAATCCCTCGGCGAAGCTGCATCTCTACGGCAAGGCAGAACCGCGGCCCGGCCGCAAGATGGGCCATGTCACCCGGATCACCCGGATCGGTGAAGCCGAAGACTAGGCGCGATCCGTGACCTGTTCCGCCGCCGCGTGGCGGTGATCTCCGGAAGTCGCCGATTTCATCTCGCCAAGCGCCTGTCGGATGATCTGTCCGGATGACCAGAGGAACAGACCCGCCATCAGGCCGGCGACGATGATGTCGGGCCAGCCGCTGCCGGTCAGCGCCACCGCGACGGCCGCCCCCATCACCGCGACATTGCCGATGGCGTCGTTGCGGCTGCAAAGCCAGACCGACCGCACGTTCGCGTCTCCGTCCTTGTAGCGCATCAGCACGCCGACACTGGCCAGGTTGGCGACCAGCGCCAGCAAGCCGATCCCGCCCATCACCGGCGCATCCGGCAGTCCGGGTCCGAGCGCCTGCCAGGCCGTGGTTCCCAACACCCAGAGTCCCATCACGGCCAGGCTGATGCCCTTGGCCAGCGCCGCGCCGGCCCGCACCCGCAACGGCATGCCGATCACGATCAGGCTGATGGCGTAGGTGAGCGAATCACCGAGAAAATCGAGCGCATCGGCTAGCAGCGCCTGCGACCCGGCGAGCGCACCCGCAATCATCTCCACGCCGAACATCGCCGCGTTGATGGCGATGACGATCCAGAGCGCCCGGCGGAAACCGGACGACATGCCGTCGAATTTCGGTTCGTGGTGGCAGCAGCCGGCAGACATTTAGATCTCCTCAAGCTCGCTATTCCGGATCGGAGACCTGATATGTAGGACCTATAGCTACTGTAGCTTCAAGAGCAAAAGACGAGAAATTGCATGATGACCATCGGCGAAATCGCCCGTTCCGCGGCCTGCAAGGTGCAGACCATCCGCTATTACGAACAGATCGGGCTGCTCGCACCCGCAGAACGGTCGGAAGGCAACCAGCGGCTGTTCGCCCGCAAGGACGTGGAACGGCTGCTGTTCATCCGCCATGCGCGCGAACTCGGCTTCCCGATCGATTCGATCCGCGAACTGCTCTCGCTCTCCGACAAGCCGAACCATTCCTGCGAGGCCGCGGACCGGATCGCCAAGGCCCAGCTCGGTGAGGTCGAACGGAGGATCGATCGACTGACGTCGCTCAAGGCCGAACTGGAGTCCATGATCGAACAATGCAGCGGCGGCCGGATCTCCGACTGCCGGGTGATAGAATCACTCGGCGACCATACGGACTGCCACGGCGACGACCACCTGCCCCGGCAGGCGCAGAACAATTGACAGGCATACCGGATTTACGGAACGATTGAATCCGGCTTTGCTCAGTCACGGAGAAGAGGAATGCGTTACCTTGTCGTTCTCGCGGCCCTTGCGCTGGGGGCCTGCCAGACTGCTCAGCAACAGACGGCTGCGCCGGTTGCCTGCACGCCGGACAACGACCGCGCCTCCGGCAACGGCTTTTGCCTGGTGGCGCACAGTTTCGGTGCAGAGAACGCCGGCGCATCACCGGCGCTGTATGTGGTCATCCACGGCGACGTCTCCAGCGGCGGACCGGCAACCTATCATCTCGGTCCCGCCGAAGAACTTGGCGCGCCGGCGGGAAGCGTGGCGGTCGGGCTTGTCCGGCCGGGATACAGCGGCAAGGGTGCCCGCAGCGAAGGGTCGCACAACAACCGGCGCGATCATTATACGGAAGCCAACAACCTCGCCGTCGGCGAGGCGATCCGGACGCTGAAAGATTTCTACAAGCCGTCCCGGACAATCGTCATCGGACATTCGGGCGGGGCGGCGCACACCGGCGCCGTGATCGGCCAGTTCTCCGGGCTCATCGACGACGCCTACCTGGTTTCCTGTCCCTGCGACATTCCCCGCTGGCGATCCAGCCGCAATGCCAGCAGCTGGTCATCGAGCCAGTCGCCCATCGGTTTTGTCGACAGGATCGCGAAATCCACGCGGATCACCCTGCTGACCGGCTCTTCCGATTCCAACACAGCCCCCTTCCTTGCAAAGGACTATGTCGAGGCAGCACGGAAACAGGGGCTCGACGCCCGCTATGTCGAGATTCCCGGTGGCGGACACAACTTTGACCGCCTCTGGCCTACGGTGAAGTCGACGGTGACCGGGGGCTGACCGAGTTCTGCGGACTCAATGCGGCATGCCACCCTTCGCCAGCATCAGGTGGTGCTGCTGGTGGTGCATGCCGACGGTCATCAGGCCGATGAAGCCGAGACCGCGGATCATCGCCGGCTCCGGCCCGGTGACCGCGAGCCGCGCGCCGCCGCCGGTCTCCGAAGCGATCATCGCCATTCCGTCTACGCCCGACATGGTGGCCGCATGGGCGATTACCATGCGCCGGATCGAGGCGGACACCGACGGGTCGGCTGACGTAACGTCGAAGATCGCACCTTCCGGCGACGCGGTTGCCGCGACCGCAGCGCGCAGCGTCACGTTGTCCATGTCGGCGAGATGCCGTCGCAGCGCCTCGATATCGACCCGGCTCCAGTCGGTCGCGGGATCGGCGCGCAGCAGGGCGACGATCTCGGCGATGGCGGCGAAGGCCGATTGACCGGGCTCCGCGGGGCCGGCGGTCATGCCGCCAGGTTGTCCGGCATGGCCATGCGCATGCTGCGCCATCGCCGGTGTCGTAAACGCCAGCGCGAGAAGCGCCGCAACTGCGATAAGGTGACGATTCATCGGGTATCTCCGGTTCAGGAATGTCATTGCATCTTGCCCACTCATCGGCCCCACCCACATGATAGCTGTCATGTCCGGTGAACTTTCTGCGCAACTCTCCCGCCTGCCCCACCATGTCCGCCATGTCGATACTGGAAGGCGGCTGTTCCGGCAGGGCGACGCGGTGCGTAACCTCCACCTCGTCACGGCCGGCGAGGTGCATCTCGTGCGCCACAACCGCGACGGCCTCGCGCTGACGCTGCAGCGGGCACGCGCCGGCGCGCTGCTCGCGGAAGCATCCCTGCATGCGGACGCCTATCATTGTGACGGCATCGCTGCCGCAGCATCGGAGGTGATCGCCATCGCGAAGCAGGACCTGCTCGCCGCCCTCGCCCGCGACCCGGATCTCGCCGCCGCCCTGCAGGCGCATCTCGCCCGCGAGGTACAGCGGGCGCGGCAGCGGGCCGAGATCCTGTCGCTGCGCACCGTCGCCGAGCGGCTGGACGCCTGGCTCGCGGCCAACGACGGCACATTCCCGCCGAAGGGCGACTGGAAGCTGATCGCCGCCGAAACCGGGATCAGCCCGGAGGCGCTTTACCGGGAATTGGCGAAGCGGCGGTAGGAAGCACCCCGCAGTTAAGTCATCAACTCTGTTCTGGGCTGCTCATTTTCCTCCTCCTCGTTCCCACGGAAGTGGGAACCCCGCGAACCATTCTCCTTGTTCACCGTTGAGGCTCCCACTTTCGTGGGAGCGAGGGA
>JAVKCR010000544.1:0-5580 GCA_040222645.1 Rhodospirillales bacterium | reverse complement strand
CCGCCCCCCGTCCGCCCGGCGGGGCCACGCCCCCGTGGGGGGTCCGCCCCCCCTTGCCGCGCCCCCCCCGGGGGGGGGGCCGGCGCCCCTCGGGCGGCGGGGCCGCAGCCTGGCCCCGTTTCTCAGCCCTTCGACGCCGCGATGTTCGCGATGAAGCGCTTGAAGAGATAGTGGCTGTCCTGCGGTCCGGGCGAGGCTTCCGGGTGGTACTGGACCGAGAAGCCCGGCCGGTCGACGACCTTGAGGCCTTCGCGCGTGCCGTCGAACAGCGACTGGTGGGTCATTACCACACCGTCGGGAAGCGAGCTTTCCAGAACTTCGAAGCCGTGGTTCTGGGAGGTGATCTCGACCTTGCCGGTCTCGAGATCCTTCACCGGGTGGTTGGCGCCGCGATGTCCGGTCTTCATCTTGCCGGTCTTCGCGCCCAGCGCCAGCGCCAGCATCTGGTGGCCGAGGCAGATGCCGAACACCGGCTTGCCGGTCTCGAGAATCTTGCGGATCACCGGCACGGCATACTCGCCGGTCGCCGCCGGGTCGCCCGGGCCGTTGGCCAGGAACACGCCGTCCGGATTGTGGCGCATGATGTCCTCGAAGCCGGTATCCGCCGGCACCACGGTGACATGGCAACCCTCGCTCGCCAGGCAGCGCAGGATATTGCGCTTGGCGCCGAAATCGACCGCGACCACCCGGTGCGACGGGGCATCCTCGAGACCGAAGCCGCCGGCGATCGACCAGCGGGTCTCGTTCCAGTCATAGGTCTGGGTGCAGCTCACATCCTTCGCGAGGTCCATGCCCTCCAGCCCGGGGAAGGTCTGGGCCATCTTGCGCAGCGCGGTGACGTCGATCTCGCCGTTCGGATCATGGATCAGCGCGCAATCGGACGCGCCGAGATCGCGCAGCCGCCGGGTCAGGCGCCGGGTGTCGACGCCGGCGATGCCGACAAGGTTGTTGGCCTTCAGCCATTCGTCGAGATGCCGGGTCGCGCGCCAGTTCGCCGGCTGGGTGATGTCGGCGGCGATCACGCAGCCGCGGGCGGCGGCGGTGGTGGTCTCGATGTCTTCCGGATTGGTGCCGACATTGCCGATATGCGGGAAGGTGAAGGTGATGATCTGCCCCGCGTAGGACGGATCGGTCAGGATCTCCTGGTAGCCGGTCAGCGAGGTGTTGAAGCAGACCTCGCCCACAGCGGCCCCTATGGCACCGATGCCGCGGCCCCAGAAAACCGTTCCGTCTTTCAGGACGATGGCTGCGGTCGCGACGGATTTCGACGCGGCCGGTTTCGGCGGCAGGGGAAGCGCGGTCATGGGAGGTCCTTTCAGGATTTGCGGATAAATAAGCAAGTTCCATGCCGTCGTCAACCTCATCAAGATTTTGAATTTCGTGGAAAATCAAAGCACTAGCCTTGAGCAGAAACTTTGCCAGCTTCTCGCGGTTGGTTTAATGTCCGCGGCTTCGGCCAAATGGTTAACGTCAGGCCGCTGAAACACAGAGGATCAAGGAATGCTTCGACAGCAGCTCAGCGACGCGCTGAAGACTTCGCTCAAGGAGAAGAAGGAGCGCGCAGTCTCCACCATCCGCCTGATTCTTGCATCCCTGAAGGACCGTGACATCGCGGCCCGGTCCTCGGGCAACCTGGATGGCATCACCGACGACGAAATCCTCAAGCTGCTGCAATCCATGGTGAAGCAGCGCAACGAATCCATCACGCTCTACGAAAAGGGCGGCCGTCTCGAGCTTGCCGAGCAGGAGCGCGAGGAGATCGAGGTCATCAAGTCCTTCCTGCCGGCGCAGATGTCGGATGCCGAGATCGAGGCGGCGGTCGATGCGCTGATCGCGGATTCCGGCGCCGAGTCGATCAAGGACATGGGGCGAATCATGTCGGGCCTGCGTGAAAGCTATGCCGGCAAGATGGATTTCGCCAAGGCCGGCGCATTGGTGAAACAGCGGCTGGCCTGAGCGTCACCCGGGTTTCACCTTATCCACAGGCGCATTCGGGTTCTTTTGCGCCGCCGGCAGGCGTATCATGTCCGGCTATGTCCCAGGATGGTGAATCCGTGCACGGCCTGCAAATCGATATGAACAGCCCTTCAGTTCGTCATCCCGGATGGCGCGCAGCGACAGTCCGGGACCTCGGGCATCTGCGTCTGGCGTCCGAGGTCCCGGGTTCCGCCT
Organism: Rhodospirillales bacterium; assembly: GCA_040222645.1. GTDB lineage: Bacteria > Pseudomonadota > Alphaproteobacteria > Rhodospirillales > HT1-32 > HT1-32. Next base: position 3,408 of record JAVKCR010000544.1, on the reverse strand, counting down.
GCGGCGGCCCCGGGATGACAAGTGGAGAAGGTGGAACAGATCAGGTCGATGACGGTACATCGGAATCGCAAAGCTGATGCGCTTCCCGCCGGAATTCCTCGACGAGCTGCGCAACCGCGTTCCCCTGGAGGACGTGATCGGCCGGCATGTGCGTCTCCAGAAAAAGGGCCGGGAATATGTCGGCCTGTCGCCCTTCAACAAGGAGAAGTCGCCCTCCTTCACCGTGGTGCCGTCGAAGGGCTTCTATCACTGCTTCTCCTCGGGCGAGCATGGCGACGTCATCTCCTTCCTGATGAAGGTCGAGGGGCTGACCTTTCCCGAGGCTGTCGAGAAACTTGCCGGCGAGGCGGGCCTGCGGATGCCGGAGCAGAGCCCGGAAAGCCGCCAGCGCGCGCAGCAGGCCGCCGACCAGCGCGGCGTGCTCGAACAGGCGGCGGACTGGTATGTCGAGAAGCTGTTCACCCCCGATGGCCGGGCCGCGCTTTCCTATCTCCGTGACCGGGGGCTTTCGCTGGAGACCATCCGCAGCTTCCGCCTCGGCTTCTCGCCGGACAGCCGCTCGGCGCTGAAGGACCATTTCTGCTCGAACGGTCATACCGAGCGCGGCCTCGTCGCGGCCGGCCTGCTGATCGACCCGCAGGAAGGCAACCGGCAGACCTATGACCGCTTTCGCGGCCGGGTGATGTTCCCGATCGCCGATCTGCGCGGGCGCGTCGTCGCTTTCGGGGGCCGCGCGCTCGGCGACGGCCAGCCGAAATATCTCAACTCGCCGGAAACCGACCTGTTCCACAAGGGCCGCAACCTCTATGGCGGCGATCTCGCCCGGCGTGCCGCGCATGACGGGGCGACGGTGATCGTCACCGAAGGCTACATGGACGTGATCGCGCTGCATGCCGCGGGCTTCACCGGCGCGGTGGCGCCGCTCGGCACCGCGCTGACCGAGGAGCAGCTCGACCTGATCTGGCGCATGGCGGACGAGCCGGTGCTCTGTTTCGACGGCGACAATGCCGGCCAGCGCGCCGCCGGCCGGGCGCTGGAACGAGCCCTGCCGATGCTGAAGCCCGGCAAGTCGCTCCGCTTCGCGCTGCTGCCGCCGGGCGAGGATCCGGACAGCCTGATCCGCCACGAGGGCGCGGGCGCCATGAAATCGCTGCTGCAATCGGCCACCAGCCTGTCCGAGAAGCTGTGGGAGACCGAGGTGGTGGGCCGCGACATCGCCAACCCGGAACGCCGGGCGGCCGCCTGGCAATCGCTCGGCGCGCTGGTTGCCCGGATCGAGGACCCGACGGTGCGCAAGAGCTTCTCCGACAGCTTTTTCCAGCGCTTCTGGCGGCGCGGCGGGACGCGGCGCGACCGCGAGGCGCGGCCCGGATTCAAGGCGGGTTCGGCGGCGGCGGGCGCGACCTCCGGGCGGCTGGAGCGCGAGCGGCTGATGCTGGCGGTTGTGCTGCATCATCCCGAATTGCTGTCAGAGATCGCCGAGGATCTTGGAAATGTCAGCTTTTCCGCGGCTGATCTTGACAATTTGCGGCAGCAAGTCTTAATTCGCGCCTTCGACGGCGCACCACTTGAATCCGACCGGCTGAAAGACCATTTGACCGCAGCGGGTTTTGCATCCGCAATCGCGTCGGTAACCGGCGACCGCAGCCTCCGGACGGTGGCGTTCGCAAGACCGGAAGCTGACAAGGCGGAGGCGCTCGCCGGGTGGAAACACACGTTTCGCATCTTCCAGCAGGAAGCTCTGAAAGAGGAAATAAATCATGCGGAGCAACGCCTTGCGGCGGAAGCAACCCCGGAGAATTTCCGTTACCTGCTCGATCTGAGAGCACAGGAACTCACGTTGCTGGACGAGGATCCCGGCGATCCCGCCCTGCAACGGCTCTGAAATATTGTGTCGTGGCTATCCGCACCGTGACGACGGTGACGGCGAACCAGGGGAAGACAGGAAGATATGGCTAAAGCAAACGAAGCGGCAGACAGCAACGAAACCAGCGACGAGGTCGAAGCCGGCCCGCTGCTCGATACGCTCGGGCAGAACGTCAAGAAGCTGCTGGTGCGCGCCAAGGAGCGCGGGTTCGTCACCATGGACGAACTCAACGATGCGCTGCCGCAGGACGATTTCTCCTCGGAGCAGATCGAGGATTTCCTCGCCCAGCTGTCCGAGATGGGCATCACCGTCGTCGAGAACGAGGAAGATGCCGAGGACAACACCAAGAGCGACGACGAGACCGAGGAACGCGAAAGCGGCAATCTGAGCGACGACGATGTCGGCCGCACGGACGACCCGGTGCGGATGTACCTGCGCGAGATGGGGTCCGTCGAGCTGCTGTCGCGCGAGGGCGAAATCGCCATCGCCAAGCGCATCGAGGCCGGCCGCGAGATGATGATAGGCGTCATCTGCGAAAGCCCGCTCACCATCCAGGCCATCGTCAACTGGCATGACGACCTGCAGGACGAACTGATCCTGCTGCGCGACGTCATCGACCTCGATGCGACCTATGGCGTCTCGGGTCCGAGCGCCGTCGGCGAGGAAGAGGGCGAGGACGGCGACGACGGCGAGGATGGTGACGAGGAAGGCGGCGACGCCATCACCCCGGCACCCGCTGCCGACAACGTGGTCAAGCTGAAGCCGGCGAAGCCGGAAGGCGACGGCGAAGACGGGGAGAAGTCGGGCGAGGCGGCGGAAGGCGAAACGGCCGCCGACGGCGATGACGACGATGACGGCGACGAGGCGTCGGTCTCGCTCGCGGCCATGGAAATGGCGCTCCGCCCGCTGGTGCTGGAGACCTTCGAGAACATCGCCAAGACCTATTCCAAGATGCAGAAGGTGCAGGAAAAGCGCATCGCGGCGCTGTCGGCCGGCGAAGAGGTGCCGGCGGCGACCGAGAAGCGCTACACCAAGCTGAAGCAGGAAATGGTCGAGCTGATGGAAGGCGTGCATCTCAACAATGCGCGCATCGAACAGCTGGTCGAGCAATTGCAGGGCCTGAACCGCAACCTGCTCAACCTCGAGGGCCGCCTGTGGCGGCTGGCCGACAAGGCGAAGGTCAAGCGCGAGGAATTCATCGCGCAGTATCACGGCCACGAGCACGACCCGAACTGGACCGACCGCGTGGCGGAGCTGTCGGGCAAGGGCTGGTCCCGCTTCGTCGACCGCAACCGCGAGGAAATCGAGGATCTGCGCGACCGCATCGGCGAGGTGTCGGAAGCGGCCGGCCTGCCGATCATCGAGTTCCGCCGCATCGTGCATACCGTGCAGCGCGGCGAGCGCGAGGCCTCCAAGGCGAAGAAGGAAATGATCGAGGCGAACCTGCGTCTCGTGATCTCGATCGCCAAGAAATACACCAACCGCGGGCTGCAGTTCCTCGACCTGATCCAGGAAGGCAACATCGGCCTGATGAAGGCGGT
>JAVKCR010000543.1:0-4745 GCA_040222645.1 Rhodospirillales bacterium | reverse complement strand
CCCGCGACGGCCGCCCTCGCGCCCCGTGGGCCCGCCCAGGGCCTACACCACGAGGCGCCCGGCCGCGCTCCCGGCGCCGCCAGACCCGACGATGACAACGTCATAATCCAGCCAATCGACAACAATCGCCATTTGCCCCTCCAACTATCCCGGCACCGGGATTCTGGGGTCCGTGATGCCGGCATCTCCTGAATGTATTATCCGGAACACCATTCTGGACATACCAAGCGTTCCATTAATCGGAACGGCGGTCAAGTTCGTTGGTGCACGAAATTTCGGAAGCCGGCTTCTGGTGATCACCCGGGATGTCCATCAAGACCATGGACGAGAGTGAAATTTCTGTTTTCAACCCATATGCCGCCGGCACCCCCGGCACGCGAAAAGACCTTTGCCCATGCGGCAAATGCCTTTGATTTGCTTGGTTACGAGGCAGGATTTGATCAGGGGGCTACGATCAGCGTTCCGGTCTAGAATCAGTTCAATATGTGCTGAAACCGCCATCACCTGACAGTCAGCGCCACGCCGGACCCGTTCGCTGGCGGATCAGGCTGCTGCTCGAACCGGGACCGCCGGTGCCTCAGGACGTCAGGACGCTGCTGTTCGCTGGCGTGCGCGGTGCTTCTTGAAGGTCATCCCGTGTCGGTCGAGGAGGCGCCACACCGAACCGCCGCGCCGCAGAACGACGGGTCATCCCGCCCGCCACCGCCGTGACCAGCCGGCTGCCGGATATCCATCGAAAGTGCCCGCGTCATGCAGGCTGGCCTCCTTCTCCAGGCTGTATCCTGGATCGCCAATCCCGCCTCGCGGGAATCCCCCCCCCCCAAGATTCATTCCGGTGAGAAATCGTTCTAATCTGGTTGCGGGGGCAGGATCTGGTCAGGGGAACCCGGCCTCGGTATCGGCATGAAAAGGTTGCGCACGGTATTGCGGGATACTCTCAGCCACCGGCTTCCAGATTTCTCGAATCCAGCGGATACGGCACCGGAAGAGTTTCATCGGACGCGCCAACCACCATTCCGCCAAGCAGAATGAAGCCTGAATAGGCCAATTCGAACAGCAGGGACTGGCTGTCGACCCCGAGGACCCCAGGAGTTAGCCCGAACTTCTTCGCGATCTCGGCAAAAGACTTTGCCTTGTCGATTTCAGCTGGAGTCGGGTTCTCTTTCATTCTCACGAATACATTCCTGAATCCGCCAAGCTTGAACCTGTTGATCATTCTGGAAAGATAAGCCGGATCGAAGCTGGCCGACATTTCCACCGACGGCTCGGCCACCCGCCCCCGGACCAGGCCGAGTATCTCGGAGAGCCTTATCTCCGGCACACCTTCGGGAACGAACATCAGTTTGAGGGAGACGCTATCGCTCATTTCTCCGGGCATCTGGTTCAACAGCTCGAGCACCCTGTCTCTGCCCATGCGGCTGGCAAGCGTCTCGTAATGCATGCTCGGACAAACGAGTAACGGCGTGCCGGCGATGAGATGGTCCGTAACACCGAGAAGCGCATGTTCCAGACAGGCGACATCGAGATCGACGATGTCGGATAGCTCATGATCGCGATCAAGAACATCGTGATTCCAGACCAGCGTTCTTGCGCTTCCCGATTCCCGCGCCGCGGCGCATTCGAAGATTCCGACGAACTTCCGTTGCACGTTCCAGACCGGAGAATAGCGGAACCTGACCGGCTTTTTCCCGAATGCGCCGAATCTCTCAAGCAGTTCCCCCCTGACGCTTTCGAGCTCCAAGCCCTTCTTCCTGATTTCGCGAACCGGGGACGCGCCAGCCCCTGACGGCTGCTCCGCCTCGCTGTCCGTCGGTTGCGATATCCATGTCTTGTCGGTGATGCCCATCTTCGTCGCAATGGGCAACAAGGCCTCGACAATCTCGTTCGGAGAGAACGTTTTCCGGGATGGACCGGCGCCCGCCGCGGACACATGGTCTTCAACCGCAACGCCTTCGAACATCTGCGATCCGAACAACGACTTGTTGACCCGTTTCGAAATATCGGCCGTCACCGATCTGGCCCGCTCGGCATCCTTCCCGGCGAATACGAACAACACGGATCCATCCGGGCAACGGAAGTAGGTATCGTCAGGACCGCAATACCGCTTGGCAGCGCCAATGATCAGTTCCGTGACCTTGTTGCTGGTCCTCTCCCATCGTTCATTCCCCAGACGCCTGCGCAAGTCGTCTACATCGATGCAGACGACCTGGCCGACATTGAATGGCAGGTTGCCGATACGGCTGCCGACAGTCTGCGCAATCGAGGATAGCGACACCTTTTCCGCGGGCAGATCGGTCCAGGACGGTTCCGAAGCCATGTTCGAAGCCGTATCCTCCATAGCCTCTTCCGCCCGGCTCGCGTTCAGGAGTTCGGTAACGCGATCCAGGAACTGCTTGGTGTTGATCGGTTTGGTCATGTAGTCGTCGGCCCCGATCCTGTAGGCCGCGCTCACATATTCCGCGTCCGTCAGGCCGGTCAGCAGAATGATCTTTGTCGACGCCAGTTCCGAGTGCTTCTTGCGAACCTCGTGCAGGATCTGGTAGCCGTTCAGTTGCGGCATGCGTACGTCCGACACGATCAATCTTGGCCGACATTCGATGATCTTGGTCAGTCCTTCACGACCATCGCCAGCCTCTTCCACGGAAACATGTAGAGCTTCGAGATTGTCGCGGAGCAGTTCACGGACCATCGGTTCGTCATCGATCAGCAAGACATCAACCTTGTAAGTCATCTGCTCAGTTCCTCTTCATCGCCTCTCGCCGCAGGCGGGTTGCCTGCCTGAACCTGTCCGGCCAGCTTCATCCGGATCGATTCCATGCGAGATCTGAACGCTTTCGACAAAAAACCGTGACGTCCGTTACGCGGGACACGGTCCGCCGCTACCCTTCTGCCGGCATTGCTCTGCACCGTCGACGACCGCCGATACTCGGCAAACGCGTACGGAGCAGCGAAAGTCACTGCCCGCCCGGCGGGCAAGGCTTGCCGCCCGGTCACCGCGAGAATCGCGGCAAACCAGAGCCCGCGGTCAATTCTGCATTCCTGCCGCATATCAATGCCTATCCCCTCGATCCGGGACCAGGCACACCACGCCTAGACATCCGTTCTGGTAAGCGATGACAGGAATGACTTCAACTGATCGTTGGTAAACGGCTTTTCCAGTACGTCGCCCATGGCAAGCCCCTGGCTTTGACCATAGCGCCGGGCCGTCATCAGCACCCCTTTGTCGTATCCGCTTATCATGCCGATCCGAGCCGTACATCGGCGTTCGGCCAGCAAACGCAGATACTCGATACCGTCCATGTCAGGCATGATGAGGTCGAGAAGGATCGTCCCGAAATCACCATCGGCGAACGCCTTCTCGAAGGACTTCCGTTCGGATGCGACCTGCACCTCGATCCCGATCTCATCCCCGACGTCGGCAATAAGCTGGCTGAGCTGGAGGTCGTCGTCCACGACCAGGATTCTGGAGGTGCTCGAACCGTGGGTCACGACTGGCCTCGCACTATACAGATTTTGCCGGGCCTCGTCGTCATGCCCGCTCGTTCCGGATCGTTTCCACGCCAGTTGACAACCGCTTCCGTGACGGCGCGGTCCACCGGTTTCTCATTGAAGTCAGCCATTCGCATAATCAGGTTCTTCACCTTGTCTTCGTTCTCGCTCATGCCCCGGGTTCCGAAGCCCGGGCCATATCCTTCTACTTGCTGATCTTTCGCAATTCGGGGGCCTCTACCGGTTTATGGAAGTAGTACCCTTGCAGAATGTCGCATTCGAGATCCCGCAGGATGTCCACACAGGCCTGCGTCTCGACGCCTTCGGCGCACACCTCCATGCCCAGGTTGTGCGCCAGGTCGATGATCGAGCGGGTGATCGTGAGGGCATCTTCCTCCATTCCGAGTTCCATGATGATCGACTTGTCGATCTTCAGTTCCGTGAACGGCATCCGGTGCAACTGGACGAGCGACGAGTATCCGGTTCCGAAATCGTCGACAGCCACGCGGAAGCCCTTCAGGCGCAACCGGGTCAGAGTATCCATCGAGCGCTGCACATCGGTCATGGCCGCCGTCTCGGTGATCTCGGCGATGACACGGTTGTGCGCAATTCCCGCCGCGTCGCACAGTTCGGCGAGCCTGTCGGGCAACTGCAGGTCGGTCATGGTTTTCGGCGAGACGTTGAAGCCGATGGAGGGCTTGAAGCCCTCTTCCCCCCAGGCAACAAGCTGGTCGACCATGGCATGCATGACGAATTCCGTGAGCGGCACCATCAGTTCGTTCGCCTCCGCGAAGGGAATGAACGAGTCCGGCATGATGAGTCCGCCGGTCGGGTGCCGCCACCGGATCAGCGCTTCACATGAATCGAGCGGCCAGTCTCCCGAGGCGAGGGACAATTTCGTTCCCGTCTCTGTCTCCCGGCCGATCCGGATCTTCGGCTGATACTGCAGGTAGAATTGCTTTTCCCGCACCGCCAGCTGGATTCCCGGAACGCTCACCGGGTTCTGGTTGCGCCGGATATCGTTCAGGCCCTGCTTCAGAGTCTCCATGGAGAGCGGCTTCTGCATGCCTCCCGACATCCGCAGCCCCCTTTCCTCGCCCAGCCTGACGGCCGTCTTGAGAATGCGTGCGTCGAACCCGCTCATGACGATCACGTTGGCCGTACAGCCTCGCTCACCAAGAATGCGGAGATATTCCACGCCATCCAGGTCCGGCATCTGGAGATCCAGCATGATGGCGGTCGGCATCACCGATTTG
>JAVKCR010000542.1:0-13368 GCA_040222645.1 Rhodospirillales bacterium | reverse complement strand
GTGGAGGAGGCGATCGACCGGTTCGACGAGATTCACAGTGATCCGCGTCCCGGGGAGATCGAACGACAATTCGCGGACGGTCGCACGATCAGGGCAATCGAGAAGGTGACGGAGACCGGGGAAGTCATCGGCATCCGGGTCGATATCACGGAACTGCGGGAGACCCAGCAGCGCCTGCAGGACGCGATCGATGCGATACCCGAGGGTTTCGGCCTGTTCGATGCGGGCGACCGGCTTGTCGCGTTCAACCGGAAGTTCCTTGAATTCTACAGGCTCGATCCGGAAGCGACCGAGCCGGGTATCACCTTCCTCGAAATGATCACGCATGTTGCCGGAGAGCGTATCGCGGATTTCGACGGGCTGGACGAAGAGGACTGGCTCGCCCGGCGCCTCCGGGCGCATCAGAACCCGGATGGCCCGCTGGAGCGAATGCTCAGATCGGGAGTCTGGTTGAGGGTGAACGAGAAAGCGACGACTTCCGGCGGTATCGTGTCGGTGATCACCGACATCACCCATCTGAAGGAAAACGAACGCAGGCTGGCTTCGCTCTACGAGCAGGCAGAGTCCTCCCGGGCATTGCTGGACGAGGCAATCGAGGCAATCGATGACGGGTTCATCTATTATGACCGTGACGATGTCCTGGTCGCGGCCAACAGCCGCCACAAGGAACTGTTCCCGGACCTCGCAGACCTGCTGGTTCCCGGCACCCACCGGCGCGATATCCTGCGCCGGCGCTTCAGCCTGCACGAACCTGGGGCGGCCGGCGATGTCGAGGGCTACCTGGAGCAGGAACTGGCGCGGCGGGAGAAGCCGCGCGGGCAGTTCGAGCGGCAGAACGAGGACGGCCGCTGGCTCCGGGTGAGTGAATTGCGTACGCCGTCCGGCGGACTGGTCGGGGTGCGGACCGATATCACCGACATCAAGCGCAAGGAAGAACAGCTGACCCGCACGGTCCAGGAACTCGAATGGGCCAGGATCGTCCAGGACGAGCAGGCGGAAAAACTTCGCGACCTGGCGGAAGATTACCGCCAGCAGAAGGAGATCGCCGACAGCGCCAACCGCGCGAAGTCCGATTTTCTTGCGACGATGAGCCACGAGATCCGGACCCCGATGAACGGGATCCTCGGCATGGCGGAACTGCTGCTCGAAACGGGCCTGACATCGCAACAGCGGGAATTCGGCGAGGCCATCCTGGGGTCGGGGCGTTCCCTGCTGACGATTCTCAATGACATCCTCGATCTGAGCAAGCTCGAGGCGGGCCGGCTCGAGATCGAGGAAATCGATTTCGCCTTGCGGGCCGAGATCAATGCGGTGATCGACATCCTCGCGTCCCGCGCCACCGTCAAGGATATCAGCCTCGCCTGCGAGATCGACGAGGACGTGCCGGATGCCGTCCGGGCCGACCCCCAGCGGCTGCGGCAGGTGCTGGTCAACCTGGTCGGCAACGCCCTGAAATTCACCCACGAGGGCGGCGTCGTCGTGAAGGCGTCCCGGCTTCGGGACCCGGCGGGAGACCGCCTGCGGTTCGAGATCGTCGATACCGGCATCGGCATGGACGAGGCGACCATCGCCAAGCTGTTCCAGAAGTTCACCCAGGCCGATGCCTCGACCTCGCGCCAGTATGGCGGAACCGGCCTCGGGCTGGCGATCTCGCGACAGCTTACCGACCTGATGGGTGGCGAGATCGGGGTCTACAGCCAGCCCGGATCCGGCAGCACCTTCTGGTTCGAGCTGCCGCTGGTGTCCGCAAGCGGCCCGGTTGCGAGCCGTGCGGCACCGAAGGTCAAGCTGTTCAAGGCGACGCGTCCACTCAACATCCTCATTGCAGAGGATAACGAGATCAACCAGATGCTGCTCCAGCTCATTCTCGCCGATGCCGGGCATGACAGCTTCATCGCTGAAAACGGCGCCGATGCCGTCGAAGCCGCCGCCACCGGCAAGTTCGACCTGGTCCTCATGGATATCCGGATGCCCGTAATGGACGGGCCGGAGGCGACACGCCGCATCCGTCAGCTCGCCTCCCCCATCGGCGATCTGCCTGTGATCGGCTGTACCGCGGACGCAACGGTCGAGAATATGGAGCACTATGTCGGGGCCGGGATGCAGGCCTGCATCGCCAAGCCGATAGATCGTGGCGAGCTCTTCTCTGCAATCGACAGGGCGATGAACGAGGCCATCCACAAGCTGGATATCCGGGAACTGCCGGTTGTCGAGGCAGGAAGGGAGCCGGGGCCGAGCTAGGTCTTGGGCATTGCCGGCGATCCGGTTCGCCGCCCTTCGAGCGTTTCCCTTGCCGATCCTCGACCCGTCATCTCCCGTTCCCGATATCGGAAAGTACGTACCGCGTATCTTTTGCCCGCTTTGCGGCTTTGCTCTAGATTCAGGCGGTTGGACAATTCCTTGCAGGTAAGGGCAGGTGCCGATTGTCTATCCAGCGATCCGGCAGGTGATCGATGACGAGCGGTAAGGCCGCAATCATTGCGCAACCGGGCGGCGTCCCGCTCGGGCCGCAGAATGCCGATGATGCCCGATTCCTCGCGCTCTCGGATGAAGGCTTCTTCGAGTATGATCCGGAGAGCAGCGGAATCTGGCTGTCCCCGCAGTGGAAGATTCGGATCGGCTATTGCCCCGAGGAGTTGCCCGACAGCCTCGACAGCTGGCGGAACTGCAGCGTCGATGACGATTTCGATGTCGCCATGCGATCGATTGAGCCGCTTGTCGCGGGCAAGAAGGAAAAGATTACATTCCGACAGCGCCTGCTCACGCGGGAGGGCAAGGTCCGGCGTTTTCTCGTCAAGGTCTCGACGCGGGAGTCCGGGGGGCGCCGGATTCTGACCGGCATGTTCTCGGACATCACCGAGGAAACCCGGCGCGACCGTCTCAGCGACCGCGGTCTCCAGCTCTCGCGCATCGAACGCAACAAGCAATTGATGATCTGCCGGCTGACGCCGGATCTGCGGATCGTCGGCGCCAACGAAGCCTATGCCTGGCGGGTCGGCATGCCGCTCGGCGACCTGGACGGCATCGCGATGTCCGACTTCGTGCCGCAAAGCGTCCTCGACATGATCCTGGCCGATTTCAAGTTGTTGACGCCGGACAATCCCGTGGTTGTCCGGGTTCACGAATCCACCGACGGCGACGACGGATCCGTCTGGGAGGAATGGATCTGTGTGGGGCGTTTCGAGGAGAACGGCGGGTTGGTCGAGATCGATACCATCGGACGCAACATTACCGAGGCCCGTCGCTCCGAGATCCGCTTCCGGGAAGCCATCGAGAACCTGCCGATGGCGTTGCGCATGTATGACGAAGATGACCGGCTGGTACTCTGGAACCAGAAGTTCGAGGAATATTTTTCCTTCCTCGGCGACGGGACGGGGCTATATGGCCTGTCCTACGAACAGATCCTCCGACTTGGCGCGGAAAAGGGTGCTTTCCCGGAATACGATGCGGCTGCAGACAAGGAAGCCTGGATTGCGGATCGTCTGGCAGAGCACCGGACGGCGAACCGGCCGGCATTCGAGCGGCAATTGAGCGATGGTCGCTTTATCCGGTTCAGCGAATACCGGAGCCTCGGTGGCTACAATATCGGCCTGCGCGAGGATGTGACCGAGCGCCGGCAGGCCGAAATGTTGCTTGAAGAAGCCATCGAGCAGATTCCGGGCGCGATCTCGCGCTACGACGCACAGGACAGGCTGATCCTGTGCAATTCAGCGTTCCGCAGGACGTTTACCGGATGCGGCGATCACCAGGAGATCATCGGCAGAACCTATACCGAACTGCTTGAAATGCGGCTGCGGGACGGCGTTTACACGCCAAGGCCCGGCCAGAGCGACGAGGAATGGATCGCGGAACGGGTCATCCAGCATCGGGTCGGAGACGGATCACCGATGGAAACCCGGCAGAATAACGGCAGGTGGTACCAGTTCAGTAAATTGCGCACTTCCGATGGCGGTATCATCGCCATCAGCATCGATATCACCGAGCGGAAACAGATCGAGGTAACCCTGCAGGACGTGATCGAGCAATTGCCGGGTGCTTTCGGTAAGTTCGATCGGGAGGATCGTCTGGTCGTCTGCAATTCGGCTTTCCGTAAAACTTTCGACCGCGAGAACGTCTCACCGATCGGCAAGACCTACCGGGAATTGTCCCGATGGCTGCTCGAAAGGAACATGTTCGGCCTGTTTCAGTCGGAAGAGGATAAGGATGCATGGCACAGCCGGCGAATGGAAATACATGCGCAGGCCGACGGCAGTCCGCACGAGTTCCAGATGCCCGATGGCAGGTGGTATCAGGTTCGTGAGAACCGGACTGCGGATGGTGGCAGTTGCGGCATGCGTATCGATATCACGAACGAGAAACGCTTGGCGTCACGCCTCGAGAACGCCATCGAGGCGATGTCGAGCATCTTCACGCTGCACGATTCCGAGGACAGGCTGGTGCTCTACAACAGCGGCCTGGCCGATCTGTTCCCGGCGCTTGCCGAAAGCCGGGAATCCCTCGAGGGGATGACCTATCGCGATATCGTCGAGAGCGCTCTTGCCAACGGTACGATCTCGCCGCCGGATTGGGAGACGGACCGGGAAGCCTGGATCGACAAGGTGGTGAGCCGCCATCTCGATCCCACCGGCAAGCCATTCGACGTTCAGTTCAACGACGGCAAGTGGTACCGGATTGTCGAGCATCGCACGTCCGAAGGCGGGATCGTCGGAATTCGCACCGAGATCACCACGGAGAAGCTGGCCGAGCAACGGTTGCAGGGCGCCATCGCCAACATGCCCGGCGGCTTCACCCTGTTCGATGCGGACGACCGGCTCGTGCTCTGGAACGACCGGTTCCCGGCGCTCTACTCGTTCCTCGGTTCCGACGAGGAACTGACTGGCATGACATACGAACAGATTCTCCGTCGCGGTTATGAGTGCGGCAGTTTCGTGCCACCGGACGGCGAGAGTGTGGAGGAGGCGATCGCCGGTTATCTCGAGGCGCACAGATCGCCGCCGCCGGACCCCGTGGAGCGTAGCTTCGCCGACGGACGGACGATCAGCGTGGCCGAGATGGTGACCGATGCCGGCGAGGTCATCGGCATCCGGGCAGATGTCACCGACCTCCGCAAGGCGAGGCGCCAGCTGCAGGACGCCATCGACGCCCTGCCCGAAGGGTTCGCCTTGTACGACTCCGAAGATCGGCTCGTGGCCTTCAATGCCCGGTACCTGGAATTCTACGAGGTTGGGCCCGAGGATTTCCACATCGGCATGACCTTTGCTGAAATCCTGGGGTTCATCGTCCGGAACGGCATCGTCGGCACCGAAGGAGTCGATCCCGAGACGTGGATTGCCAACCGGCTGCTGAATCATCGGGATCCGGGCGAACCGATCGACAGAGAAATGGTTTCCGGCCGATGGCTGCGGATCAGCGAGAAACCGACAAGCGACGGCGGTGTCGTCGCCGTCGTCAGCGACATCACGCAGCTCAAGACCAGCGAGCAACGGCTCGCCGCGCTCTATGCCCAGGCGGAATCTTCGCGGGCGCTCCTCGACGAGGCCATCGAGGCGATCAACGAGGGCTTCATCTACTACGATGCGGAAGGTTATCTGCTGGCGGTGAACCGGCGCCACAAGGCGATGTTCCCGCACCTCGCCGATGTGCTGGTTCCCGGTACGCACCGAATCGACGTCATGCGACGGCACATCTCGGTCTATCCGCAGGCCGAATCGGAAGAGGATTTCGAGAAGTTCATCGCCGAGGAGGCCGAGCGCCGCAAGATTCCTCGCGGTACCAGAGAATACCGTAACCATGACGGCCGCTGGCACCACCTGACCGAGGCCCGCACCCAGACAGGCGGCATCGTCGCGGTGCGAACCGACATAACCGGGCTCAAGGAAAAGGAAGCGCAGCTGGTCCGGACGGTCAGCGACCTCGAGGCGGCGCAGCGAAGTCTCGAGGAACAGGCCGGCCGGCTCAGCGAACTCGCAGAGGGCTATCGCCGCCAGAAGGAGATCGCCGACGACGCCAACCGCGCCAAATCCGATTTTCTGGCGACCATGAGCCACGAGATCCGCACGCCGATGTACGGCGTGCTCGGCATGGCGGAACTGCTGCTTGAAACCAGGCTCTCGGCGCAGCAGCGGGAGTTCGGCGAGAGTATTCTTGGCTCCGGGCGCGCCCTGTTGACAATCCTCAACGACATTCTCGATATCTCGCGGCTGGAAGCCGGCCGCCTCGAGATCGAGGATATCGACTACCGGCTGCATGACGAGATCGGTTCCGTCATCACCTCGCTGGCGCCGCGGGCCGTCGGCAAGGAGATCAGCCTCGAGAACGAGATTGCCGACGATGTGCCGGCCGCCGTGCATGGCGATCCGAGCCGGGTGCGCCAGGTGCTGGTCAATCTCGTCGGCAATGCCGTGAAATTTACCCACGAAGGGGGTGTGGTGGTAAAGACCGGCATCCGCCATGACCCGGGCGGCGCCCGGCTGCATTTCGAGATCGTCGATAGCGGTATCGGCATCGACAGGGAAACCATCGACCGGCTGTTCAACAAGTTCTCGCAGGCCGACGCCTCGACCACCCGGGAATATGGCGGTACGGGCCTGGGGCTTGCGATCTCGCACCAGCTCGTGGAGCTGATGGGCGGCGAGATCGGCGTCGACAGCGCGCCCGGCAAGGGTTCGACCTTCTGGTTCGACCTGCCGCTGGTGCCGGCCTCGGGACCGGTCGCCAGCCGGGATACGACGCTGGTGAAGCATTTCGAGGCCGGCCGGCCGCTCAGCTTCCTCGTTGCCGAGGATAACAGGATCAACCAGATGCTGCTCCGGCGTATCCTCGGCGATATCGGCCATGCCTGCTATGTCGTGGAGAATGGCGCCGAGGCGGTCGAGGCGGCGAAATCCGGCGATTTCGACATCGTGCTGATGGATGTCCGCATGCCGGTCATGGACGGGCCGGAGGCGACACGGCGCATCCGCAAGCTGGAACCGCCACTTTGCGATATCCCGATCGTCGCCTGTACCGCCGACGTCACGGTCGAGCACAAGTCGCAATATCTCGAAGCCGGGATGCAGGATTGCGTGATGAAACCCATCGACCGGGGCGAACTGTTCTCGACCATCGACAGGGTGCTTGGAGAAGCAATCCACAAATCTTCCATGCAAAGTCTCCCGATCCATGATTCGGATGAAACGGCGCCGTCTGCCACCCGGCCGGGCGCTCCCGATTCCGAGATCGAGGATTTCCTCGAACGCCTCCGGGGCGAGATCGACAAGTGAACGCCGGGCCCGGCTTGCGGGGTGGAGACGGGCGCGGCACACTCCCTGAAAAACTCGGACAGGCGCCGACAGGGAGACATGATGGCCGACATCTTCGAACAATCGCTCGACCGCAACGCGGCGAACCATGTGGCGCTCTCGCCGATCAGCTTCCTGCGCCGGTCGGCCATGGTCTATCCGCAGAAGGCGGCGATCGTGCACGGCGATCGCCGGATCAGCTATTCGGAGATGCTGGAACGCTGCCGCCGCTTCGCCGGCGCGCTCGGCGCCCGCGGCATCGGCCGGGGCGACGCGGTCAGCGTGCTGGCGATGAACTCGCCCTGCCTGCTCGAATCCCACTACGGCATCCCGATGGCGGGCGCCGTGCTCAACGCCATCAACACGCGGCTCGACGCCGCAGCGATCGCCTTCATCCTCGAACATTGCGAGGCGAAGATGTTCATCGTCGACCGGGCGCTTGCCGGTGTCGCCCGCGAGGCGCTGGCGCTGACCTCCGCCCGGCCGGTGATCGTCGATTACGACGACCCGGAATATGATGGTCCCGGCGAGCGGCTCGGCGGCATCGAGTACGAGGAACTGCTGGCCTCCGGCGACCCGGACTTCCCGGTGGAACTGCCGGCCGACGAATGGCAGGCGATCTCGCTCAATTACACGTCGGGCACCACCGGCAATCCGAAAGGCGTGGTCTACCACCATCGCGGCGCCTACCTGAACTCGGTCTCCAATGCCTTCGCCTTCGGCTTCACGGATTCCAGCATCTATCTCTGGACCCTGCCGATGTTCCATTGCAACGGCTGGACATGCACCTGGGCGGTGACCTTCGCCGGCGGCACCCATGTCTGCCTGCGCAGCGTCGACCCGGCCCAGATTTTCCGCCTGATCGCCGAGGAGAAGGTCTCCAACATGTGCGGCGCGCCGATCGTGCTCAACATGCTGGTGCATGCGCCCGCCGCGGCGAAGCGGCCCTTCGACCAGATCGTCAACGTGGCGACCGGCGGCGCGGCGCCACCCTCGGCGGTGATCTCTAAGATGGAGACGATGGGCTTCAACGTCTCGCATCTCTATGGCCTGACGGAAACCTACGGGCCGTCGACGGTCTGCGTCTGGAAGCCGGACTGGGATGCGCTCGACCTCGGCGGGCGAGCCACCATGCTGTCACGGCAGGGCGTGCAGACCGCGGCCTTCGAGGATGCGAAGGTTTTCGACCCGGAAACCTTCCTCGAGGTCGCCTGGGACGGGGCGCAGATCGGCGAGATATTCATCCGCGGCAACGCGGTGATGAAGGGCTACCTGAAAAACCCGGCGGCGACCGAGGCGGCGCTGGCCGGCGGCTGGTTCCATACCGGCGATCTCGCGGTGGTCCACCCCGACGGCTATATCGAGGTCAAGGACCGCTCCAAGGACATCATCATCTCCGGCGGCGAGAACATCTCCTCGCTCGAGGTCGAGGAGGTGCTCTACCGACATCCCGACATCATGGAGGCCGCGGTCGTGGCCCGGCCCGATGTGAAGTGGGGCGAGACGCCCTGCGCCTTCGTCACGCTGCGGGCGGAAGCGGGTGAGGTCTCGGAAGCCGACGTGATCGCCTATTGCCGCGACCACATGGCGCATTTCAAGGCGCCGAAGACGGTGCTGTTCGGGCCGCTGCCCAAGACATCGACCGGCAAGATCCAGAAATTCGTGCTGCGGGAACGCGCCGCGGCGCTCTGATCAGACGATATTGGATTCCAGGACCAGGTCGCCGCGCAGGAACCGGTCCGGACCGAAGCAGGCCAGGTCGATGCTGCGGTAGCCACCGGTGAGCAGCAGTTCCGCCATCGCGCGGCCGACCGCCGGGGCCTGCTGCAGGCCGTGGCCGCTGAAGCCGGACGCCACGTGCAGGTTCCGGAATCCGGGGATCGTCCCGACGATCGCGTTCCGGTCGAGCGGGTTGTAATCGTAGTGGCCGACCCAGGAGGAGACCGCCTTCACGGCCTCGAAGACCGGCGAGCGAGCCGCCAGCACCGGCCAGATATCCTCCTCGAACTGCGCATGGTCCGCCTCCCCGGGGCGCCAGCCCGGCATGTCCGCTTCAGGGTCGGGCGAGCGGCCGCAGATGAAATATCTGCCCTCCGGCCGGACATAGACGCCGGTCGGGTCGACGATCAGCGGGCAGTCGGCGATCTCGCGCTTTGCATCGATGACGAATACCTGCCGCCGTCGCGGCTCGACCGGAATGTCGGCGCCGACCAGCCTCGCCACCGCGCCGGTCGCGGGACCGGCGGCGATCACCGCCTCGCCGCAGGCGATGGTCCGGCCGCCGGAAAGCTCGACCGCCTCGATGCTGCCGCCCTTGCGGCGGAAACCGGTAACCTCGCCGTCGATCAGGTCGACGCCCTGGTCGCGGGCCTTGTTGCGGAAGGCGGCGAGCAGCATGGCGGGGTCGGTCCAGCCCTCGCCGCTCCGGCCGAAGGCGCCGCAGGCGAGATCGTCGGTATTGATCCAGTCGAAGCGCTGCAGGATCGCGTCCGGTTCCAGCAGCACGATATCCGCGCCGAGGGATCGTTGCAGGGCGACGTTGGCAGCGAGAACGTCGCGGCCCGCATCGCTGGCCAGCATCAGGTAGCCGTTCTGCCGGAAGGGGATATCGAGCCTCTCGCCCGCGACCTCGAGCAGGATCGCTGAATCGCGCAGGAACCGCGCCGCGTAGAGCGACATCTCGATATTCTCGGGCGTCGAGAATTGCTGACGGACGCCGCCGACCGAGAGCGTCGTCGCGGCGGTTGAGAAGCCCCGGTCCTTCTCGATCAGGGCGACGCGGGGCGCGTCCGGGGCCTGGCTGATGAACCAGGCGATGGCGCTGCCGATGATGCCGCCGCCGACGATGGCGATGTCCGTGGAATCCGTCATGCGCGCATCATGCGCGGGCGGTCCGGAAAGGTGAAGCGGGGATGGAAGGGTTCCGGCGCCCGGCCGCCCTCGGGACGGGACGGGCGCCGGAGGGGAGGATCACTTCGCGCGGAAGGTCTTGTGGCAGGCGCCGCAGGAGGCGCCGAGCTGCTTCACGGCTTCGCCCATGGCGGCCATGTCGCCGGTCTCGGCCACCTTGGCGGCATTGGCGGCGGCGGCCTTGAAACCGTCGATGACCTTCTGGAACTCGTCGGCGTCGCTCCAGATCACCGGCAGCGCCCGGGTTTCGCCCGCTTCCGGTCCGGAACCCTCCGGGAACAGGGTCTCGACATCCTTGGCGATCGCGGCGATGGCGTCGGCATGGGTCGACAGCTGGTACTTGTGGTCCACTTCGCCTTTCAGAATGGCGCCGATCGCCCCCATGTGGCCGCCGATGGCCTTGTAGTTGTTCTGGCGGTACTTGATGTCCGCCTCGCCGGCGGCGCTGGCGGCGGTGATGCCGGTCGCCAGCGTGGCCGCGGCGATGAGGGCAATGGTCGTTTTCTGGAACCGTGTCATCTTAACGTCGAGCCTCTCGAAAAATGTTATACCGCCGGCAAGATTTGAAACCGGCGGCTCCCGATCCCGGACTATAGGTAGAATGCGGGGCAAAGGGAGGTCACATTTTATTTATCCCTCCGTGTTGGAATAAGGTTTGAAGTGCCGGGCATCCGGGCCACCCTTCCCGGTGCGATGTGACAGGGAGACGAGAAAAACATGAACATAATCAGGTTTTTGATGGCCGCCACGATCTGCCTGACTGCGGGCCTCGCCCATGCCCAGTCCGCCTCCGTACCGCTCGCCAGGATCACGAACGGCGCGCCGGACACGCCGTCGCGGATGGGATTGCTCGCCACCGCAGAGGCTGAGGCGGCCAATGTGGAGCGCCATGTGCGCTTCGCTGCGAGCCGCACGGACCATCTCTACTGGATGCGCACCCAGGCCGGCCACGTGGTGCATGCGCTGGAGCCGTCCCGCATGGCCGAGGGCCGCGGGCTCGGTTACGGCCTGCGCAAGGCGCTGGCCGGCATCTCGCTCGCCGCGGTCGAAGCCGCCGGCGCGCCGGATGCCACCGACGGCGTGAAGATGCATGCCGCCCATGTCACCGCCTCGGTCTCGACCGCGCTCGAGCATTCGAGCCACCTGCTCGAGGTCGCCGGGAAGGTGATCGAGAGCCCCGATCCCCATGTCGCGAAACCGCTGGTGGAACAGATGCAGGAACTCACCTTCTGGCTGCTGCACGGACGCGACGCCAATGGTGACGGCAAGGTCAGCTGGGAGAAGGGCGAGGGCGGTCTCGACCAGATCGCAATCCATGTCGGCCTGATGGCGGCCGCCGCCGGGAAGTGACCGGGCGCGGCCTCTTCCTTGCGGCGGCGCTGGCCGCCGGGCTGGCGCTCGCCGCCCCGGCGCGGGCCCAGGGAATCGTCGAGCTTCGTCAGCAGGGCATGCAGATAATGCAGCAGAGCATGGACCGGCTGATCGCGCTGGAGCAGGCCCCGCCCGCCGCCTACCGCCCGCGCGAGGTGCTGGAGATGCTGTTCCGCATCAACAACGTGCTGCCTGGCCTGAAGCGCCTGTTCCCGAACAGCCCGACCGCCCGGGGCGGCCGGGCGAGCCCGGTGATCTGGCAGTTGCGCACCGTCTTCGACGGCCATTTCGACGAGGCGATCCAGCATGCCGACCGGGCCATGGAGATGGCGAAGCGGCTGGGCACGGCGCGCCAGATCATGCGCGAGGAACTGGGCGGTCTCGCCCGGGCCTGCAATGCCTGCCACACCCAGTTCCTGCTGAACTGACGCCTCAGCCGCCCAGCCGGCGGTCCGCCCAGTCCCTGATCAGCCCGAACAGTTCGCGAGGTTTCTCGACCGGCGCCATGTGGCCGCAATCCCCGAGGATGGCGAGCTCGGCGTCAGGCAGGCCGTCGCGCAGTTCCTCCGCTTCCTCCCGGCTTCTCAATCCGTCGTCCGCTCCGGCCACGATCAGCGCCGGGCAGGTGATCTTCGCCAGCATGTCATGCTCGTCGTCGCGCTCGATCGCGAGCTGGCTGCGGAACACCGCCTGGCCGAGATCGAGCGACATCGCCTGCAGCCGGTCGATCAGCGTGGTGTCGCCCCGACGCGCGGGATGCAGGGCGCGTTCCAGCGCCCGGCGCGGCACGCCGCGGAAGGTCGCGACCGGGCCTGCATCGAGCGCGAGCCGGTTGCGCCGCCGCCGCTCCGGCGCATCGCCCCGGGCGGAACTGGCGATCAGCACGAGGCCACGCGCCTTCTCCGGCGTCTTCAGCGCCACGCGCCGCGCGACATAGCCGCCCATGGAGAAGCCGATCAGCAGACGGGCCTCCCCCGCCGCCGCATCGGCGCGCACCGCCATGCCATCGAGGTCGGGGTCGCTCGCCTGGTCGGCGTAGTGGAGCGTACCGAGGCTGGCGAGATCGTTCGCCATGTCGCGCCAGAGATCGGCATTGCACATGAAGCCGTGGAACAGGGTGAGGTGGAGATGGTCGGCCATGGGTTTCGTTTCTTGTGAGGCACCCAGTTTCTACCAGAATCGTCATCCTGATGAAAATCAGGACCCATGCCTGAGACGCCGCCACGAATCCGGACGGTGCCGATACCCCGTATTTGCCGGCTGCATTGGGCCCGACGGATAAGCTGTCAGGTGGGGCAGATGCTCAGGCATGGGTCCTGACTTGCGTCAGGATGACGATTGATTTTGTTGAGAGGCGGTCCACCCCCATTCCTCACGAGAGCTCCGGCAGTTGCAGGTCGGCGGCGGCGGCGGATATCTCTGCGCGGAGCCAGCGTTGCGCCGGGTCGGAATCGTGGCGGCGGTGCCAGTAGAGCGACCAGGTGAAGTCCCGCGCCTCCCCCGGTGCCGGCATCTCCACGAGGCCATGTAGCCGGGCGAGCCGCCGCGCGAACGCCTCCGGCACGATGGCGGCGAGCGGGGCGGCTTTCAGCGCGTCGGGCAGCAGCAGCCAGTGCGGCAGGATCAGGCGCACCGGCGCCTCCAGCCCGGCTTGCTTCAGCGATCGGTCGATGAAGCGGTCGTCGAGCGCGCTCTGCGCCACCCGGACACGGGGCGTCGCGGAGAAGCGGGCGGGGTCCGCGAGCCCCTCCGGGTCGGGGAAATCCGGCCCGACGAGGATCGACAGACGGTCGGGGAACAGCGCCGC
>JAVKCR010000541.1:0-5533 GCA_040222645.1 Rhodospirillales bacterium | reverse complement strand
CTGCAGCACGCCCATGATCACCGGCAGCAGGCGTTCCATGCCGGCGGTCATGGCCTGGATCACCGCGCGGCCCTTGAAGCGGTCGATGACGAGGCCCGGCAGGCCGTCCGCCTCGCCGTTGATCAGCCGGTAGAACGGCTCGCCGATGCTGGCGTCCCGGATGGCCAGCGCGCGGGCGATCCGGCGCATGAAGAAATCGTCGTCGATGACGGTCGCGACGTCCCAGTCGAGGATACGCAGGCAGGCGAGCGATCGCGGGTTGAAGGTGGCCACCCCGACATTGTCGCCGTCCGAGGTCATCACCGTTACCAGCGTTCCCGGTTCGAGCGACTTCGCCCGCTCGTCGAGTTCCACGGAATTGGAATAGATCACGGGCATGCCCTCGCCCAGGCGCTTGCCGCGCCCGGCCTTCAGCCGGACGATCGGGCGGTTTCGCGGATCGTCGGCCGGGTGAGCCGTCAGCGATTGCGGATCTATTCCGTCGGTCATCTCGATTCCCTAATCGCCGAGTGCGACGCCTTCCCGGCGCGGGTCGGCGCCGCCGTCGAGACCATGCGGGGTGACAAGGATGCCGTGCAAGCCCGAATTGAGGCCGCCCACGCCCACCTCGTGCCCGAGCGCCTCCAACGCGGGCTTCAGAGCCGCGATCGGGGTGTCGGCCTCCAGCTCGGTCCGGCCGTTGCGGTTCACCACATGCGGCAGGTCGATCGCCGCCAGCATGCCGAGTTTCCAGTCGATCACCCCGACCAGCGTCTTTGCGACATAGCCGATGATGCGCGACCCGCCGGGCGACCCGACCGCCATCACCAGCCGGCCGTCCCCGTCGGTGACGATGGTCGGCGCCATGGAACTGCGCGGACGTTTGCCGGGCTCGACCCGGTTGGCGATGGCCACACCGTCGCGCTCAGGCTGGAACGAGAAATCGGTGAGCTGGTTGTTGAGCAGGAAACCATGCGTCATCAGCCGGGAGCCGAAGGCATTCTCCACGCTCGAGGTCATCGAGACGGCGTTGCCGGCATCGTCGACCACGCTGAGATGGGTCGTGGACAGCCTCTCGAAATCGTCCGTCATCGGCGACAACGCCCCGTGGTCGCGCGGCGGCTCCCCGGCGCTCGCCTTGCCCATGGATTTCTCACGCGAGATCAGCTTTGCCCGGTCCGCCAGGTAGGCCGCATCGAGCAGGCCCTTGAGCGGCGCCGGCACGAAGTCGGTGTCGGCGAGGTAGAGATTGCGGTCGGCGAAGGCGAGGCGGCCCGCCTCCGCGATGAGATGGGCCGAGGCCGGGTCACCAGGTCCGCCGGCGGCGAGGTCGAACTGCCCGAGAATGCCGAGGATCTGCGCCACGGTGACACCGCCGGAGGACGGCGGCGGCATGCCGCAGACCCGGTAGCCGCGATAGGCGCCGCAGACCGGCTTCCGCTTGACCGCCTTGTAAGCAGTGATGTCGACGATCGTCATCCGGCCGGGATTGAGGACCGCATCCCGCACGGTGGCCACGATATCCTCGGCAACCCTGCCCTCGTAGAAGGCGTCCGCGCCATTCGCGGCAATCTCCTTCAGCACCTCGGCATAGGCAGGGTTGCGCAGCACGGTCCCTACCGGCAGCGCTTCGCCATCGGCATCGTAGAAATAGGATGCCGCCGGGAAGTAGGTTGTCAGCCGCATCTTGTCCCGGTCGATCAGGAAATGCAGCCGGGGTGATACGGCAAACCCCTGCTCCGCAAGCCCGATGGCCGGGGCGAAGAGATCGGCCCAGGGCAGCCTGCCATGATCGCGATGCGCCAGTTCCAGCATCCTGACCACGCCCGGAACCCCGACGGACAACCCGCCGACGACGGCGTCGTAGAACTTCCGCGGTTCTCCGTCGGGGCCGAGGAACATGTCGCCGGTGGCGGCGGCAGGCGCCGTCTCGCGCCCGTCATAGGCTTCCACCAGGCGGTCGTCGGCGCGGTAATGCATCAGGAAGGCGCCGCCGCCGATACCGGAACTCTGCGGCTCGACCAGCCCGAGCACCATCTGCGCGGCAATCGCGGCATCGACCGCGCTGCCACCGGCGCGCAGGATCTCGAGACCGGCTTCGGCGGCATGCGGATTGGCGGCGGCGATCATGTGCCGGTCGGCGGTATCCGCCTGCGATGCAGGCGCCGAAAGCCCGGTCACTGCAATGAATGCGGCGGCGGCGAGAAGTTTCAGTCTTTCCATGGTTCCCTCAGCCGGTCTGTACCCCGCCGACAAGACTAGACCGGGCCGGCCGGATGGTCATTTCATTTGCACCGACCTCCGCCAAAGCTATGCTTGCGGGTGGGAGAATTGAAACTGGCGGACACGGAAAATCATGGGTCTTCCGAAGATAACAAGCCTTCCCGATCCGAATTTCCGGAATTGCGGGCCCTGCGACATCTGCGATGTCCGGGAACTGTCCTTCTGCGCCGCGCTCGATGGCGACCAGGTGAATGTGCTGGCGCGGATCCTGACCACCATTTCAGCCGATGCCGGCTCGGTGCTCTACCACGAGGGCGACGATGCGCGGCATGTCTACAACATCACCGACGGCTGCGTGAAAACCCACAAGATGCTGCCCGACGGCCGGCTCCAGATCACCGGTTTCTATTTCGAGGGCGATTATCTCGGCGTCGCCCGGAGCGATACCTACGCGGCCTCGGCGCAGGCCGTGAACAATGCCCGGCTCTGCCGGTTCCCGATCAGCGGGTTCGAGACGCTTACCCACGAGCACCCGGAACTGCAGGACAAGTTGTTCTCGATGGCGCGGGACGAGCTTGATGCGCTGCGCGACCACATGCTGCTGCTGGGACGCAAGACCGCCCGCGAACGGCTCGCGACGTTCCTTGTCCATCTCTCGGAAGGCCAGACCCGGCGCGGCAAGACAGAGAATCCGGTCCACCTGCCGATGGGCCGGGGCGATATCGCCGATTATCTCGGCCTCACCATCGAAACGGTCAGCCGTACCTTCACCGCCTTCCGCAAGGACGGACTGATCGAACTCGTCGACAAGGCGCATGCACGCCTGCTCGACTGGGATGCGCTCTACGCCCTCGCCGAGAATGAATAGCGGCAGCACAGCCCCACTCGACACGCTCGCCCGCGAAATCCGCGACCGCCGGGACGATATCGCAGACCTCGCCGCCGACCTGATCCGCATCCCGACCATCAATCCGCCGGGCGATGCCTACGAACCCTGCGCGCGGCTGATCGGCGACCGCCTCGCCCGGCGCGGATTCACCATCGAATATCTCCGCGCTGAAGGCGTCCGCGGCGACAGCGACCGCTATCCCCGCACCAATATCGTGGCGCGGCGGGAAGGCGGCGCTCCCGGTCCGACGCTTCATTTCAACGGCCATATCGACGTCGTCGAACCGGGCGAGGGCTGGAGCCGCGATCCGTTCGACCCGGCGATCGAGGACGGCAGGCTCTACGGCCGCGGCGCCTGCGACATGAAGGGTGGCCTCGCCGCGGCCATCGTCGCCGCCGAGACCCTTGTCGATCACTGGCCCGGCCATCCCGGCGCGCTCGAGATTTCCGGCACCGTCGACGAGGAATCCGGCGGTTTCGCCGGTGTCGCCTGGCTTGCGGAACGGGGATATTTCTCGCGGCCCAGGGTCGATCACGTCATCATCCCGGAACCGCTGAACAAGAATTGCGTCTGCCTCGGCCATCGCGGCGTCTGGTGGGCGGAGATCGAGACCCGCGGCCGGGTCGCCCACGGCTCCATGCCCTTCCTCGGACGCTCCGCCATCCGCGACATGGCGGCCTTCCTTGCCCGCGTCGAGGCCGAACTCTATCCGGTACTCGACGCGCGCCGCACCGCGATGCCGGTGATCCCGGAAGGGGCGCGGGCCTCGACGCTGAACTTCAACTCGCTGCATGGCGGCCAGGCGGAGGGTTTCGACGGCCTGCCCTCGCCGATGGTCGCCGACCGCTGCCGGCTGGTGCTCGACCGCCGCTTCCTGATCGAGGAAAGCCTCGATGACGTCCGCGGCGAGGTAACCGCCCTGCTCGACGACATGACGCGCACCCGTCCCGGCTTCGATTACCGCCTGCGCGAGATGATGAGCGTCGAGCCGACCATGACGGCAGCCGACGCCCCGGTGGTGCGGGCGCTCGACGCGGCCATCGCCGAGGTGCTGGGCGAGGCCAGCCGGCATGTGGTCTCTCCCGGCACCTACGACCAGAAGCATGTCGCGCGCCTCGGCCATCTCGAGGATTGCGTCGCCTACGGCCCCGGCATCCTCGACCTCGCCCACCAGCCCGACGAATATGTCGGCATCGACGACATGCGGGATTCGGCGGCGATCATGCTCCGGGCGGCCGTAACTCTGCTCACTGCCGGCAAATGAGCGGGTTGCCTTTGCTGTTCGGCCGGTAAACAGTCTTGCCCATGATAGAACTCTCCGTCCTCGACCAGTCGGTCGCGCTCGCCGGTCGACCGCAGGCCGAGTCCATCCGTGAAACCCTCGACCTGGCCGTGCATGCCGAGGCGCTCGGCTACAAGCGCTTCTGGGTCGCCGAGCATCACAACCACGACACCATCGCCGGGTCCGCCCCGGAAGTCCTGATGGCCGCGATCGCGGCGCGCACGGAGCGCATCCGCATCGGCAGCGCCGGGGTGATGCTGCCGCACTATTCCGCCCTCAAGGTTGCGGAACAGTTCCGGGTGCTGGATGCCCTGGCGCCGGGCCGCATCGACCTCGGGGTCGGCCGCGCGCCGGGCTCGGACGGGCGGACAGCCTTCGCGCTCAACCCGAACGCGGCGCGGGCGCATGAACAGTTCCCGGCCGCCGTACGCGACCTCGATGCCTGGGTGACCGGCCAACCGCTGCCGGACGGCCATCCCTTCCGCACGATCCGCGCCTTCCCGTCTGGCGAGACGGCGCCCACCGTCTGGATGCTCGGCACCTCGAATTACGGCGCGGAATGCGCGGCGCATTTCGGCATGCCCTACTGCTTCGCCCACTTCATCACCGACGGCAAGGGCGCGGCCCAGGCGCTCGACCTCTACCGCCAGACCTACCAGCCGAGCGAGGCGCACCCCGACCCGAAATCCGCGCTCTGCATCTGGGCGCTGGCCGCGGAGACCGAGGAGGAGGCGGATTACCTCTTCACGCCGCGCGCCCACTCGAAGACGGTCCGCGAGCGCGGCGAACTGATGCCCCTCGCATCCCCGGAAGCCCTCGCCGACTATAAGTATTTCGGCAGCGAACGGCTCAAGATGGAGCAGCTTCGCCGCGACGCCATCTGCGGTACGGCGGCGGTGGTGGGAGAGAAGATCCGGTCGATCTCCGCAGAACTCGGCGTCAAGGAGATCGTCGTGCTGACCTGGAGCCACGACCCGGCGGCCCGGCGGCGGTCGTACGAGCTGCTGGCGGCG
This sequence comes from Rhodospirillales bacterium, assembly GCA_040222645.1. Classification (GTDB taxonomy): domain Bacteria; phylum Pseudomonadota; class Alphaproteobacteria; order Rhodospirillales; family HT1-32; genus HT1-32. Next base: position 147 of record JAVKCR010000541.1, on the reverse strand, counting down.
GAATTCGGGTTGAAACCGATCCCTTGATCGTCATCCCGGATGACGCGTAGCGGCAGTCCGGGACCTCCTGAGTCTGCGGTTGATGCCCGAGGTCCCGGGTTCACCTGGCGGCGGCCCCGGGATGACCAGAGGTCGAAGGCCTTCCCT
>JAVKCR010000540.1:0-9151 GCA_040222645.1 Rhodospirillales bacterium | reverse complement strand
CGGATCTTCTGAAGCAATGGTTCTGCCCGGCGCCCTGGTATGTCTCCGAGGCCCGCATCGACCTGAAACCCGGTGGCGAGTTCTTCACGGTGATGAATGGCCCCGCCGGTGAACGCCATGAGAACGGTGGATGTTTTCTTGCCATCGAGCCGCAACGTCGGCTTGTCTTTACCGACGCCTTCCAGGCCGGCTGGCGGCCGGCAGGCCAGCCTTTCATGGTGGCGGATATCACGTTCTCGGACGCCGGTAACGGCCGCACCGATTATTTAGCCCGTGCCATGCACTGGACCGAGGAAGCGAGGAAGACACACGAGGAAATGGGTTTCCATGAGGGCTGGGGCAAGGCCGCCGACCAGCTGGAGGCGCTCGCCCGCAAACTGTGAGCCGGCGTCAGACCACGCGGGCGTCGACGACGCCGGGCAGCGACTTGATCGCGCTGGCCGCTTCCATGTTCAGCTTGTAGCGGCCGGGCAGGCGGATTTCCGCTTCCCGCCCCTGGGCGACCGACGATATCACCGTTACCTCCCCGCTGCCGCGGCCGACCCGCTCGAGCAGTGACTTCACGTTGCCGACCGGTTCCGGGTCGTCGAGATAGATCACCAGCCCGACGGAAACGTTCTTTGCCGCCTCGTCGAGATACTGGAAGCCCTGCGCGCTCAGCTTGATGTCGTCGCCGTTGACCTGCGCGTCGACGACGGCCATCAGCGGCCGTCCGCTGTCGAGCAGCTCGCGGGCACCGGCCAGGACTTCGGCGAAGGCGACCATCTCAAACTGGCCGGTCGCGTCCGACATCTGGATGAAGGCGAAGCGGTTGCCGCGAGCGGAGGTTCGCTCCTGCCGGCCGGAGACGACGCCGGCGAGATTGACGCGGGTGCCGGCGGCCGTGGTGCGCAGGTAGGTCGGCACGTCCGCCCATTTCACCACCTTCAGTCGCTGCAGGGTCGGGCCGTACATGTCGAGCGGATGGGCTGAGAGGTAGAAGCCGATGGCGGCGAATTCCTCGTTCAGCCGTTCCATCGGCGACCAGTCGCCGGCTTCCGGCAGGCGCAGCGGTTCTTCCGTGGCGTCGCCGCCGCCGAATAGGCTCGCCTGGCCGCTGTCGCGTTCCGACGCGGCCCGGCTGGCATAGGCCATCACCACGTCGAGTCCGGCCAGCAGACGCGCCCGATTCGGCTCCAGGCAATCGAAGGCCCCGGCGCGGACGAGGTTCTCCATCATCCGCTTGTTGATCGACTTCGCCTCGATGCGGCTGGCGAAATCCGAGAGCGACTTGAACGGTCCGTTCCTCTCGCGCTCTTCGATGACGCTTTCGACGGCGGCGGACCCGACATTGCGGACTGCGGCCAGCGCGTAGCGGACGGCCCCCTTCTCCACCGAGAAATCGGCAACCGACTTGTTGATGTCCGGCGGCAGCAAGTCGATACCGGCCCTCTGCAATTCCTGCCGGAAGGCAGAGAGCTTGTCGGAATTGCCCATGTCGAGGGTCATCGACGCGGCGAAGAATTCGACCGGGAAATTGGCCTTCAGATAGGCGGTCTGGTAGGCGATCAGTGCGTAACAGGCAGCATGGCTCTTGTTGAAGCCGTAGCCCGCGAACTTGTCGACATAGTCGAAGATCTGGTTGGCGAGATCCGCGCTGAGCCCGTTCTTGGCGGCGCCTTCGACGAAGATCTGGCGCTGCTCGGCCATTTCCTCGGCTATCTTCTTGCCCATGGCGCGACGCAGCAGGTCGGCGCCGCCGAGCGTGTAGCCGGCCAGCGACCGGGCGATCTCCATGACCTGTTCCTGGTAGATCACGACGCCGAAGGTTTCCTCGAGGATCGGTTTCAGGAGTTCGTGGAGATATTCCGGCTGCTCGTTGCCGTGTTTGCAGGCGATGTAGCGCGGGATGTTCTCCATCGGGCCCGGCCGGTAGAGCGCCACCAGTGCGATCAGGTCCTCGACCGTATCCGGCTTCATCTTGCGCAGGACGTCGCGCATGCCGGAACTTTCAAGCTGGAACACCCCGGTTGAATCAGCCCTGCCGAGCATCTCGAAACTCGTCCTGTCGCCGAGCGGCAGGGTCGCCATGTCGAGTTCGGTGCCGCTTTGCCGCGCCAGCTTGCGGGCGGTCTCGACCACCGTCAGGGTTTTCAGGCCGAGGAAGTCGAATTTTACCAGCCCGACCGATTCCACGTACTTCATGGAATATTGCGTCACCGGCATCTCGGAGCGCGGGTCGCGGTAGAGCGGCACCATCTCGTCGAGTGGGCGGTCGCCGATGACGACGCCCGCGGCATGGGTCGAGGCGTGGCGGTAGAGCCCCTCGAGCTGGAGCGCGATCTTGATCAGGCGGGCGACCTGTTCGTCTTCCTGGCGCGCCTTGCGCAGACCCTCCTCCTCCACAACGGCCTGGGACAGCGGGGTCGGCTTCGCCGGGTTGTTCGGCACCAGCTTGCAGAGCTTGTCGACCTGGCCGTAGGGCATCTGGAGTACCCGCCCGACATCGCGCAGCACCGCACGCGCCTGCAGCTTTCCAAAGGTGATGATCTGGGCAACCCGGTCCTTGCCGTACTTCCGCTGCACATGCGCGATCACCTCGTCGCGCCGGTCCTGGCAGAAATCGATGTCGAAATCAGGCATCGAGACGCGTTCCGGGTTGAGGAAACGTTCGAACAGCAGCCCGAATTCAAGCGGATCGAGATCGGTGATGGTCAGCGACCAGGCGACCACGGAACCCGCGCCCGAACCACGACCCGGCCCGACAGGGATATCCTGTTCCTTGGCCCACTGGATGAATTCGGCAACGATCAGGAAGTAGCCGGGGAAATCCATCTCGATGATGACGTTGAGCTCGAAATCCAGCCGGTCCTTGTAGATCTTGATCGTCGCCTCGCGCTCTTCCGGGCTCATCTCCGGTTTCAGCACCTGGCGTTCGAGCCTCAGATCAAGGCCGGCATGCGCCTTGGCGCGGAGGTCCTCGGCTTCCGTCCGGCCCGCTTCGGTCGGGAATCGCGGCAGGATCGGTTTGCACTTCTCGACCATGAAGGCGCAGCGTTGCGCGGCGACCACGGTATTCGCGGTTGCTTCCGGCAGGTCCTCGAAGACGCTGCACATGTCTTCTGCCGAGCGGAAGCGGTGATTCGGTGTCAGCCGCCGGCGATTGCTCTCGTCGACATAGGTCGAACCCGCGATGCAGAGCAGTGCGTCATGGGCCTCGTACATGTCCTCGGGGCCGAAATAGCAGTCGTTGGTCGCGATCAGCGGGATGTCGAGATCGTAGGCCATGTTGACGAGCCCATCCTCGATCCGGTCCTCGTCCTCGATGCCATGACGCATCAGTTCGACATAAAGCCTGTCGCGATAGGCCTCTTTCAACTGCCGCAGCATGGTAATCGCCGGATCTTTCCGGTTGTCGAGAAGGTAGCGACCGACGGGGCCCTTTGGCCCGCCGGTGAACAGCAGCAGCCCTTCGTTCAGCCGCAGCAGATCCTCCATGGAGACCTGCGGCGCCCCGAGACCTTCGGATTCGAGATGCGCCCTGGAGACCAGTTTCAGCATGTTGGCCCAGCCGGTATGGTCTTGCACCATCAGGACGACCTGGTCCGGGTCGATGCGGTGTGCGGCACGACCGCTTGCCCGGTCGGCAGGTGGCGTCAGGTTGAGCTGGCAGCCGACGATCGGCTGAATGCCGGCGTCCGAACAGACCTGAGAGAACGCGAGTGATCCGAACAGGTTGTTGGTGTCGGTCAGCCCGACCGCGGGCATGTCGAACTTGCGGCAGAGTTCGACGATCTCCGCCTCCCCCTTCTTCGGCGGATCGACGCGGATCGCGCCTTCCGACAGCGAATAGGCGCTGTGCAGCCTGAGATGGATGAAGGATGGTTCCGTCACTGTGCTCTCTCTTCCCCGTGCTTCCGGGCGACCGCGCCCCGAATCGGCAAAAGGGTCTCACACCCCTCCCGGGCTGTCAGTACCGCCGGGCGAGGAAGGTGGGGATATCTCCGTCGCCGGGCGCGGCCGGGCTATGGCCCAGAGCAGTAGACCGGCGAGGAATACCAGCACGGATACCCCGGCAGACATCAGGATGGCCCCCTCGATGCCGAAATGTTCGATGACCCAGGCATAGGCGATCGGCGCGGAAGCGGAAAAGGCGAAGCTCGGGGCGATCAGGCGGCCGGCGGTGCGCCCATAGGTGCGGTGATCGAACAGGACCAGTGGGATCGATCCGCGGGTGATGGTGGAGAGCCCGATTCCGACGCCGAACAGGATGGTGAAGGCACCGGCGGCAATCGGCGAACTGCTGAAAAACCAGATCAGGCCGAAGGCGATCGGCAGCGAGAAGGTCCAGATCACATTGAGATGCAGCGGATGCAGCCGGCTGCCCGACAGCACCTCGCAGAGACGGGCGCCGACTTGGCCGACGCCCCTGAGCGTGGAGACCCAGACCGCGACGGCGCCGCTCAGGCCGCCGCCGGTCAGGATCACGATGAGATGGGCCGACATGCCGGTGGACAGGAAAACCGCCAGGCACTCGATCAACGCGAACAGCCCGCCGGCCAGCAACAGGTGCCGGGTCGCGGCATGCGGACGGCCTCCCGCGCCGTTCTCGCCATTCCTCGACCGTTCCTCGATCTGCCGATCGGAGATGCTGAGCAGCACGGGTATCAGGGCGAGCGCGATGATGGCGTAGATGTAGACTGCGCCACGCCAGCCGAACTGTTCCGCCAGCAGATGGCCGATCGGCCAGAACACGCTGGAGGCGAGCCCGCCGAGCAGGGTGACCTGCGACATCGGCTTGCGCGCGGCAAGGCCGCCGATGCGGGCCAGCGTCGCGAAGGCGGCGTCATAGAGCGTCAGCCGCATGCCGAATCCGAGGATCACCCAGGCCGTATAGTAGCTGACGACGGTATCCGACGACGCCAGCAATGCGCATCCGGCCGCGATGACGATGGTGCCCGTGATCATGATCCAGCGGCCGCCGACCCGGTCGATCAGCCGGCCGACCGGCGAGGATACCAGTCCCATGACCAGCAGCCCGGCGGCGAGCCCGCCATAGACGATGCCCCGGTCCCAGCCGAGGTCGGCAACGATCCGTTCGCCGAAGACGCCGATCAGGTAGTAGGTAATGCCCCAGGCGACGAGCTGGGAGAAGGCGAGGCAGAAGACCGTCCGGCCCGGTATCACGCCTCCGGGCCTTCCGGCAGCGACCGGTCGCCATCGCCGAGCGGGCGTTGCATGAGAACGGAATCGAGCCAGCGGCCATGCTTGAAACCGATGGACCGGAAGATGCCGACCATCTCGAACCCGGCGCGCCGGTGCAGCGCGATGGAGGCTTCGTTGGCACTGTCGCCGATCACCGCCAGCATCTGCCGCCAGGGACCCTGTTCGCAGCGGGAGATCAGGGACCGGAGCAGTGCAGTGCCGATGCCCCTGCCTTCGCATCCCGCCGCCACGTAGACGGAATTCTCGATAGCGAAGCGATATCCCGGTCGGGGCCTGTAGGTGCCGGCATAGCTGTAGCCGACGATCATGCCATCCTGTTCCGCCACGATATAGGGCAGGCCGAGTTTCAGCACCGCCTCCCGCCGCGCCAGCATCTCGGCAATCGTCGGCGGGATGTCTTCCCACGAGGCGAGGCCATGCCGCACATGGTGGGCGTAGATCGCGTGGATATCCGCCATGTCAGTCTCAAGCGCATCCCGAATAGTGATACCCGTATCCGGCTGGCGGGCGGATGCATTCAGGGCCATTGGTGCGGATGTCATTTTTGAGGACCTGGTGGATGGGCCGCGGACCTGCGGCGTTGAATGAGGAACATCCTGCCAAATCCATGAGCATAAATGAAGCTTTGGAAAATTATCCACTGTATGAGAAATTCTTTGAATGAAGGGCTTCAATCTCGACTATCTCGCAACCTTCCGCAGCGTCATAGAGCTGGGCAGTTTCTCGGCCGCCGCGGAACGCCATGGCCTTACCCAGCCGGCAGTCAGCCTCCAGGTCCGCCAGCTTGAGAAACGCCTCGGCGCCCGGCTTGTCGAACGGGTCGGACGGATCGCACGGACAACGATGGCCGGTAGCCAATTGCTCGAACATGCCGACCGAATCGAGGCGGCGGTCTCGGCGGCCGTCGAGGCCGTCGCCCAGCATGGTGCGGGCACGCCGGGGCGCGTGCGTCTCGGTACCGGGGCGACCGCCTGCATCTTCCTGCTGCCGCCGCTGCTTGCCCGGCTGCGCCAGCAATTGCCGGGCCTCGAGATCACGGTCAGCACCGGCAATACCGGGGACATGCTGAAGGCGATCGAGGAAAACCTGATGGATATCGGGCTGGTCACCCTGCCCGCCTCCGGCCGGTCGCTGGAAACGGTACCCGTGCTGCGCGACGACTTCCTGCTGATCGCGCCGGAAGGCATGACGCTGCCGGACCGCATCTCCTCGGAGAACATCGCGAAGCTGCCACTTCTGCTGTTCGAGCCAGGCGGCAATACACGGCGCATCGTCGACAAATGGTTCGCCTCCGGTGGCGCCGTGCCCGAGCCGGTGATGTCGCTCGGCAGTGTCGAGGCGATCAAGGCGATGGTCGAAGCCGGCGTCGGCTGTTCCATCGTGCCCGGCATGTCGGTGAACGAGAATACCCGGCGGCGGCTCGCCACCCGGCCGCTGTCGCCGCCGCTCTTTCGCGAATTGGCCGTCGTCATCCGGCGGGACAAGAAGCTGTCGCCGGGATTGCGGGCGACACGCGAGGCGCTGCTTGGGCTTGCGGGAAGAACCTAGCCCTGGCCGAGCCGGCCGTCCTCGAGGGTGAGGGTGCGGTCCATGCGGGCGGCGAGTTCCGGGTTATGGGTCGCGATCAGCGCCCCGACATTCTCGTGCCGCACCAGTCGCAGCAATTCCTGGAACACCTTCTCTGCCGTTTCCGGGTCGAGGTTGCCGGTCGGCTCGTCGGCCAGCAGCACCGCCGGCCGGTTGGCGAGCGCGCGGCAGATGGCGACGCGCTGCTGTTCGCCGCCGGACAGCCGGGCCGGCCGGTGATCCAGCCGGTGTCCCAGCCCCATCATCTCGAGCAGTTCCGTCGCCCTCACCTTCGCCTCGGACTTCGAGGTTCCGGCGATCATTTGCGGGATCACAACGTTCTCGAGCGCGCTGAATTCCGGCAGCAGGTGATGGTACTGGTAGACGAAGCCGATCTTGGCGCGCCGGACCGACGTGCGCGCCGCATCGCCGAAGCCGGAACAATTCTCGCCGAACAGGGTGACGGTGCCGGATGTCGGATGTTCCAGCAGCCCGGCGATTTGCAGCAGCGTCGATTTGCCGGAACCGGACGGTCCGACGAGCGCCGCCACCTCCCCCGGAAAGACCGCGAGATCGACGCCGCGAAGCACCTCGATCTTCTCGCCGCCCTGCTCGAACGTGCGGGTGACTCCGGCGAGTTCAAGCGCGGCGGTCTTACTCATAACGCAGCGCTTCCACCGGATCGAGCCGGGCTGCCCGCCAGGCGGGGTAGATGGTCGCGAGGAAGGAGAGCGTCAGCGCCATGCCGACGACCATGATGACCTCATTCGGGTCGACCTTCGCGGGCAGCCGCGACAGGAAGTAGATCGTCGGGTCGAAGATTGTGGAGTCGGTCAGAAGTTCGACCCAACCCTTAATGGTGTCGATATTGGCGCAGAACACTATGCCGAGAAGGAAACCGAATAGCGTTCCAGCGACCCCGATGGATGCCCCCGAGAGCAGGAAGATGCGCATGATCATGCCGCGCGTCGCCCCCATGGTTCGCATGATGGCGATGTCCCTGCCCTTGTCCTTCACCAGCATGATCAGGCTGGAGATGATGTTGAAGGCGGCGACCAGGATGATCAGGGTGAGGATCAGGAACATCACGTTCCGTTCGACCTGCAGCGCGTTGAAGAAGCTCGAATTGTTCTGTTGCCAGGTGCGGGTCTGGTACTTGCTGCCCGTCGCCACCCCGATGTCGATGCTCTGTCGGAACATGTCGTCGGGGTTCTGCACGAACACCTCGATCTGGGTCACCGCGCCCGGATACTGGAAGAAGATCTGCCCGGCTTCGAGCGGCATGAAGATGAAGGTCGAATCATATTCATGCATGCCGACATGGAAGATGCCGGCCACCGTGTAGGCACGCACCCGTGGCACCGTGCCGAAGGGTGACGCCTTGCCCTTGGGCGAGATCAGCTTCACCTTGTCGCCCGGAATGACGCCGAGCCGCTGCGCCATGCGGTCGCCGATCAGGATCGCGTCGTCACCCTTGAAGGCCTCGATCGCTTCCTTCCTGAGTGATTCCACGATGACCGTCCGGCGTTTCAGGTCGTCGGGCGAGACCGCGCGCACCAGGGCGCCGGACGAACCGCGAGGACCCGATGCCATCACCTGGCCCTCTACGGTCGGCAGCGCCGCGACGATACCGTCGATCCCCTCTATCTTGCCGGCGATGTCCTGGTAGTCGGTCAGCGGTTCGGAAACGCTGTAGACGTTGAGATGACCGTTGAGCCCGAGGATGCGCGACAGCAGTTCCTCGCGGAAACCGTTCATCACCGAGAGCACGATGATCAGCGTCGCCACGCCAAGCGCGATGCCCAGCAGCGAGAAGCCGGCGATGACGGAGATGAACCCCTCCTGGCGGCGCGCCCGGAGGTATCGCATCGCCATCATGCGCTCGAAGGCGGAGAACATCAGGTCAGCCGACCAGTCGTGAGACGATGTTGTCGAACGGCACTTCCTCGACCGCGCCGCTGGCCCGGTTCTTCAGCTCGACGACGCCATTCTTCACGCCGCGCGGTCCGACGAGGATCTGCCAGGGCAGGCCGATCAGGTCCATGTCGGCGAACTTGGCGCCGGCACGTTCGTCACGGTCGTCGTAAAGCACCTCGATTCCGGCATTGCGGAACTTCGCATAGAGGTCGTCGCAGGCCGCCGTCGTGCCGGCATCGCCATGGCGCAGGTTGAGCAGACCGGCGTGGAACGGCGAGATGCTTTCCGGCCAGATGATGCCCTTGTCGTCATGCGATGCCTCGATGATGGCGCCGGCGATACGCGAGACGCCGATACCGTAGGAGCCGCATTCCGGCACCACTTCCGACCCGTCCGGCCCGATCACCCTGACGCCGAGCGGCTTGGTGTACTTCTGGCCGAAATGGAAGATATGACCGACCTC
>JAVKCR010000539.1:0-5375 GCA_040222645.1 Rhodospirillales bacterium | reverse complement strand
GCGCGACGCCCGGACCATTGCGTAGCCGATCTCGACCTCCTTGCTGGTGCCGAAGGGGAAGGCTTCGTTTGAAAGATCGCCGGCGCCCGCGCGAACCAGCAGCTCGCGGGAATTCGGCCCCATCACCGAGATCACCGCCCTGCCGGAGGTGACGTCGGTCACCGTGCAGCGCTCGTCCTCGCCGATGGCGCGTTCGAGGAAGGAGAGGTCGCGCATCTGCGTGCCGGCGCTGGAGACCACCATGTAGCGGTCATCGCTCAGCCGGGTGACGGTGACGTCGCCCTCGATCCCGCCGCGTTCGTTGAGCCACTGGGTGTAGATTATGCGGCCGGGCTCGACGCTCATGTCGTTGCCGGAGATGCGGTTGAGCATCCGCTCCGCGTCACGGCCCTGCACCATGAACTTGCCGAAGGAGGAGAGATCGAACAGCCCGACCGTCTCGCGCACCGCCCTGTGTTCCTCGCCGCTCGGGGCGAACCAGTTCTGGCGCTTGAAGGAATAGGCATATTCCGGATTCTCGCCGGGTTTCGCGAACCAGTTCACGCGTTCCCAGCCCGACATCTCCCCGAAGCAGGCTCCGGCGGCGGCGAGACGGTCGTGCAGGGCCGTGCGGCGGATGCCACGCGAGGTCTCGAACTGGCGGAACGGCCAATGCATGGCATAGAGCAGGCCGAGCCCCTCCGTCGTGCGGTCATGCAGGTAGCGGGCATTGCCCTGGAACGGCACCATGCGGCGGATATCGACGTTCCAGAGGTCGGCCGGGGGATGGCCGTCGACGATCCAGTCCGCCAGCACCTTGCCGGCGCCGCCGGAGGACTGGATGCCGATCGAGTTGAAACCAACGGCGACATGGAAGTTCTTCACTTCCGGCGCCGGACCCAGCAGGTAGCGGTCATCCGGGGTGAAGCTTTCCGGGCCGTTGAAGAACTGGCGGATACCGGTCCGTTCCAGCACCGGCGCGCGCTGCATGGCGTCCATCAGGATCGGTTCGAAATGGTCGTAATCCTCGGGCAGCTGGTCGAACTCGAAATCCTCGGGGATGCCGTCCATCCCCCAGGGTTTGGCGACCGGCTCGAAGCAGCCGATCAGCAGCTTGCCCGCATCCTCCTTCCAGTAGACGCAACCGTCCGGATCGCGCATCACCGGCAGGTTCGACGGCAGGTCGGGAATCGGCTCGGTGACGATGTAGAAATGCTCGGCGGCATGCAGCGGCACGTTGACGCCGGCCATGCGGCCGACCTCGCGGCCCCACATGCCGGCGCAATTCACCACGTATTCCGCCTCGACAGGACCGTGATCGGTGGTGACGCCGCAGGCGGTGCCGTTCTTCACCGTCACGCCGGTGACCTTCACGCCCTCGACGATGCGGGCGCCGCCCATCTTGGCGCCCTTCGCCAGCGCGGCGGCGGTGTCCGACGGGTTGGTCTGGCCGTCGTTCGGCAGGAAGATGCCGCCGATGACGTCGTGGATTTCCATCAGCGGCCAGAGCCGTTTCGCCTCGGCGGCGTCGATCACTTCGACATCGAGATCGAAGACCCGCGCCATGTCGGCGCCGCGCACCAGTTCCTCCAGCCGGCCGGGCGTGCGGGCGATGGAGACGCTGCCGTTCTGCTTCATGCCCGTCGCCTGGCCGGTCTCCGCCTCCAGCGCGCAGAACAGGTCGGTGGTGTATTTCGCCAGCCGCGCCATGGTCTGGCTGGCGCGCAGCTGCCCGACCAGGCCGGCGGCATGCCAGGTGGTGCCCGAGGTGAGCTGCTTGCGTTCCAGCAGCAGCACGTCCGTCCAGCCGCGCTTGGTGAGGTGATAGGCGAGGCTGCAGCCGATGATGCCGCCGCCGATGATGACGACCTGGGCGCGGGAGGGAAGCTCGATGGACATGATCTCTGATCCGGGGTTCTGGATGGTTCAGTAGGAGGGCGGCGAGATGACCCACAGCACGCGGGTCGCCACCGCGCCGGGATTGGCGCAGCGATGCAGTTCGGTCGAGGCGAAGGAGAAACTGTCGCCGGCGGCGAGGCGGAAATGCCTCTCGCCGATCTGCAGCTCGAGTTCGCCTTCCAGCACGAGTCCGCCTTCCTCGCCGGTCCGCCGGTAGGGCGGGCCGCTGTTGGCGCCGGGCTCCAGCGAGGTCATGACCAGTTCGAACGCGCCATGCAGATGCGGCGAGAGCAGTTCCTCGCGCACGCCGGTGCCGGAATAGGTGAGTTCACGGCGGTTGGCGGCGCGGACGACGAGGTCGCGCTCGGCCTCCGGCGCCAGCGCCTGACCCTGGAAGAACCAGTTGATCTCGACCCCGAGCGCGTCGGCGATCTTCTTCAGGTCGGGAATGGTGATCGGCGACAGCCCGCGTTCGACCTGGCTGACATGGCCGACCGAACGGCCGATGGCGGCGGCAAGCCCGGCGATTCTCATGCCTCGTGCCCGGCGCAGGTCGCGGACCTGGCGTCCCACGGGGATCGAGGCAGTGCCGGTCGTTGGCATGGCGCGCTGTGCTCCGGGATGATCGTTCCTGAGTTTATTTCACCCAAGTGAAAAGATCATCAAATTTTTCATTTTCGAATTCGTGATTTTGCATCCGCTCAGAACCTGTCGTACCGATAGGTCGGTAGCGACGGAGAGAGGAGAAGGCGGATGTTCTATTCTTTCGCCAGCATGGACGACGACAACCTGGAGGCGCTGCGTGCGCTGGAGAAGGATATCGGTCGCCCGCTGGTCGCGCTTCGGGAGGTGGACCTGCCGGCAGCGCGTCTCGGTCATGGAGACCTGGACAGGATCCGGAACCTGGAAGAGCGGCTCGGTGTCGTGCTGCTCGCGGTCGGCGGTGACGAGGAGCCCAAGCCCAGGAACGGTCGCCGGCGTGGCAGGAATGCTCCGGCCGACTGAAGTGCAACAGGCCCCGCCGATACCCGCTTATATCAACGGCGTCGACGGGACCTGCCCTGTGCCCTGTGGATTCTTTCCGGCTACTTCAGCGTCGGGATGGTGAATTCCGCGCCGGTTCGGATGCCCGAGGGCCAGCGGGCGGTGATGGTCTTGAGCTTCGTGTAGAAGCGCACACCTTCCGGACCGTGCATATGGTGATCTCCGAACAGGGAGCGCTTCCAGCCGCCGAAGCTGTGATAGGCGACCGGCACAGGGATCGGGACGTTGATGCCGACCATGCCGATCTTCGCATCGCGGGCGAACTCGCGGGCGGCATCGCCGTCGCGGGTGAAGATCGCGGTGCCGTTGCCGTATTCATGCTCGTTGATCATCCTGATCGCCGAGTCGTAGTCCGGGGTGCGCACCATTGACAGCACCGGGCCGAAGATCTCCTGCTTGTAGATCGCCATGTCGGTGGTCACCCGGTCGAACAGGCAGCCGCCGAGGAAAAAGCCGTTCTCGTAGCCCTGCAGCTTGATGTCGCGTCCATCGACCACAAGATCGGCGCCTTCCGCGACACCCTGGTCAACGAGACCTCGCACCTTTTCGAGATGGGCGCGGGTGTTGAGCGGGCCGAAATCGGCATCCGGATCGTTGTAGGCGCCGACCTTCAGCGCCTGGATGCGCGGCACCAGTTTCTCGCGGATGGCGTCGGCGGTTTCCTCACCGACCGGCACCGCGACCGAGACCGCCATGCAGCGTTCGCCGGCGGAACCGAAGGCGGCCCCGATGAGCGCGTCGGTGGCCTGGTCGAGGTCGGCGTCGGGCATGATGACCATGTGGTTCTTCGCCCCGCCGAGCGCCTGCACCCTTTTGTTGTTGGCGGTGCCGGTATGGTAGATGTACTCGGCGATCGGGGTCGATCCGACGAAGGAGACGGCCTGCACGGCAGGGTGGGTGAGGATCGCGTCGACGGCTTCCTTGTCGCCGTTCACCACGTTCAGCACGCCGGCCGGCGCACCGGCCTCGATCATCAGTTCGGCGAGGCGCATCGGGCAGGACGGGTCCTTTTCCGACGGCTTGAGGACGAAGGTATTGCCGCAGGCAATGGCCACCGGGAACATCCACATCGGCACCATGGCCGGGAAGTTGAACGGCGTGATGCCGGCGCAGACGCCGAGAGGCTGGCGCAGGTTGAAGCTGTCGATACCGCCGCCGACCTCCTCGGAATATTCCCCCTTCAGCATCTGCGGGATACCGCAGGCGAATTCGACGACTTCCAGCCCGCGCTGAACCGAGCCTGCCGCGTCCGGCAATGTCTTGCCATGTTCGCGGCCGACCAGTTCGGCGAGTTCCTGCATGTTGGCCTCGACCAGCGCGCGGAACTTGAACATGACGCGGGCGCGGCGGATCGGGGTCCATTGCGACCATTCCCGGAAGGCGGCATCCGCATTCTCGATGGCGCGGGCCGTCTCCGCGGCGGAGGCGAGTTCGACTTCCGTACTCTGTTCGCCGGTCGAGGGGTTGAAGATCGGCGCCGTGCGGGCCGAACCCGACCATCTTTCGCCGCCGATGAAATGTGCGATTCTATCGCTCATAAGTGCTGTCCTTTTTTACATTGTCCGTTTCGACCCGTCGAACGAGGCGTAGCCTGACATGCCCGGGAATTAAAGGGCCAGCCGCGCATGATTTCTTGGAACAAATCCCGCGACCCGGCGTTTCCCTTGTGTTGCCGGCCCGAACCGGCACCGGCCGGTAGCTTTACCGGCCTGACCAGCACAGGAGTTTGAACCATGCGCAAGATTGCAATCGTAGCCGTTACCGGTGTCGCGCTGACCCTGTCGGCCTGTTCCGGCATGTCCGACACCGAGCAGAAAGTCGTCAGTGGCGGCGCGATGGGCGCTGCGATCGGCGCAATCGGCACCGCGGTGACCGGCGGGTGTATCAGTTGCGGCGCTGCCATTGGCGGCGCGGTGGGCGCCGGCGCCGGGTACGTGAAGGACAAGATGGACAAGAAGGACAAGGACGACTGAACCTCGTCTCCCGGCTTTCTCCGCAAGAAGGGCGGCTGCTTTGGCAGTCGCCTTTTTTCATGCCTGCCTTTTGCCTGTCCCGCCCCGGCTTTCCTGCTCCGCGATGTCTCGCCGGGCGAGTTCCAGGTTGCGGCGATTGGCCTTGAAGAAGAAATCGGCAACGTCCCCGACCAGGGGTACCGCACCGAGCAGGCAGTCCCCCGCGACGTTCAGGCCCATCCGGAGCAGGGTCGGCTTGCGGACCCCGGCACGCCAGGCCTCGTACAGGATTGTCGTCGCGATCAGGGTGGTCACGGTATCGCCGATCCCGGGCACCAGGCCGAGCACACCGTCGAGCCCGAAACGGAGCCGGGTTCCGGGAATGCCGAAGGCGCTGTCGAGCAGCCGGCGGACCCGGTCGGTACGGGCCCGCCGGCGGCCGGGGGGGGTCAGGTAGCGGGAGGAGTGTGGCGACGGAATACACGCGAGGTGGAGCAGGGG
>JAVKCR010000538.1:0-21814 GCA_040222645.1 Rhodospirillales bacterium | reverse complement strand
ACAGTCCGGAACAGCTTCCGCTCGGTTTCCAGTCACTGCCGGCCTTCGGCGAACCGGATTTCGTGGTCAGCGGCTGCAACCGGGAGGCGGTGCGCTGGCTCGACCTCTGGCCGGACTGGCCGTCGCCGCTGCTCGCGATCCACGGGCCGGCGGCGAGCGGCAAGACCCATCTTTGCCACGTCTTCCGCAGCCGCACCGGGGCGCTGATGCTGCGCGGCGACACGCTGGACGAGGCATCCATCGAGCAGGCGCTCGAGAAACCGGCGGCAATCGTCGTCGACGACGCCCACCGGGTTGCCGGGGACGGCGAGGCGGAACGCCGGTTCTTCCACCTCTACAACATCGTCAACGGGTCCGGCGGCGCGCTGTTCGTGACCGGGCCGCAGCCGCCGAACCTCTGGCCGGTCGCCTTGCCCGACCTGCGCTCGCGCCTCGCGACCGCGATGGTTGCCGGCATCGACCTGCCGGATGACGACCTGCTCACCGTGCTGATCGTCAAACAATTCGCCGACCGGCAATTGCGGGCGCCCGACGAGGTGGTTAGTTTCATCGTCAGACGCATGGAGCGCTCTTTCGAGGCGGCGCGAACCATCGTGGACAGGGTGGACCGGGCGGCGCTGGCCGGACGGCGCAACATCACCCTGCCGCTGGTTCGCGAGGTGCTCGAGGGCGCTTTTTTCTGAACATCTGGAGGAAGTCGCTATGGATATGGGTATCACGGGCCGCAAGGCGATCGTCTGCGCGGCGAGCAAGGGGCTCGGCAAGGGCTGCGCCCTGGCGCTGGCCGGCGAGGGGGTCGACCTGGTGATCAACGCCCGCACGCAATCGACGCTGGAGGAAACAGCGGCGGAGATCCGAGAGAAAACCGGCGTCAACGTGATCGCGGTCGCTTGCGACATCACGACGCCGGAAGGCCGGGCCGCCGTGCTCGCCGCCTGTCCGAACCCTGACATCCTGGTGAACAACGCGGGCGGCCCGCCGCCGGGCGACTTCCGCGACTGGGGCCGCGACGAATGGATCGGCGCGCTCGACGCCAACATGATCACCCCGATCGAACTCATCAAGGCCACCGTCGACGGCATGATGGACCGCGGCTTCGGGCGCATCATCAACATCACTTCGAGCTCTGTGAAGGCGCCGATCGATATCCTCGGCCTGTCCAACGGCGCGCGTTCCGGCCTGACCGGCTTCGTTGCCGGCATCGCGCGCAAGACCGTGCACCGCAACGTGACGATCAACAACCTGCTGCCCGGCCAGCACGACACGGACCGCCTGAACAAGAACTTCGAGGTCAAGGCGAAGCAGACCGGCAAGCCCTACGACGAGTTCCGCAACGCCGCCATGAAGGCCAACCCGGCCGGGCGGTTCGGCACCGCGGACGAGTTCGGCGCGGCCTGCGCCTTCCTGTGCAGCGTCCATACCGGTTTCATGACCGGCCAGAACGTGCTGCTCGACGGCGGCGCCTATCCCGGCACCTACTGACCAGCCGCCGCCCGGTCCCAGTGGGGCCGGGCGGTTTCTGCAGGACAGATTTACCCGAAACTGTCATATTTCAGACCGAACCCTGTGATAACTCATCAGTTTTCCGCATGGATCGGCATGGCCGCCGACCGGCATACCGGGATTTGAGGAACACAGAGCATGGACATCGCCGCATCGACGCCGCTTGACGCCATCGACATGAACAGCCGGGAACGGTTCTTCAACCGTGAACTCTCGTGGCTGTGCTTCAACACGCGGGTTATGGAGGAGGCCGACAACGCCGCCCATCCGCTGCTGGAGCGGCTTCGCTTCCTGTCGATCTCGGCCGGCAATCTCGACGAATTCTACATGGTCCGCGTGGCCGGCCTCAAGGGGCAGCTGCAGGCCGGCGTATCCTCGGTCAGCGCCGACGGCCTGACCGCGGCCCAGCAGCTGGTCGCCATCAACGAGATGGCTAACGAGCTGATGGAAAAGCAGCAGAAATCCTGGCTGACGCTGCTCAGGGCGCTGTCCAAGGAGGGTATTGCCGTCAAGTCGGCGACCGACCTGACCAACGCCGACCGGAAATGGCTCGAAGAATATTTCATGGAGCAGGTATTTCCGGTGCTGACGCCGCTGGCCATCGACCCGGCGCACCCGTTCCCGTTCCTGCCCAATCTCGGTTTCGCCATGGTGCTGCAGCTGCAGCGCAAGACCGACAAGGACGATGTCCTGCGCGCGCTGGTGCCGATGCCGGCGCAGGTCGACCGCTTCGTGCGCCTGCCGGGCGCCAAGATCGCCTTCGTCGCCATCGAGACCATGGTGAGCCTCTTCCTGCATCGGCTGTTCCCCGGCTTCGACATGGTGAAGTCCGGCGTCTTCCGGGTGCTGCGCGACAGTGAAATGGAAATCGAGGAAGAGGCGGAAGACCTCGTGCGTCACTTCGAATCGGCGCTGAAGCGCCGGCGCCGCGGATCGGTGATCCGCCTGAAGATCTCGGCGGACATGCCGGTAGATTTGATGGATTTCGTGCGCGACGAGATGGATGTCGCCTTCGATGACGTGTTCCGGGTGTCCGGCATCATCGGTCTCGTCGATACCAAGCAGATCATCGTCTCGGATCGCCCGGATCTGCTGTTCTCGCCCTACAATGCGCGCTTCCCGGAGCGGATCCGCGATTTCGGCGGCGATTGCTTCGCGGCGATCCGCAAGAAGGACATCCTCGTTCATCACCCCTACGAGAGTTTCGACGTGGTGGTGCAGTTCATCCGCCAGGCCGCGCGTGACCCGGCGGTGGTCGCGATCAAGCAGACGCTCTACCGCACCAGCCATGACAGCCCGATTATCCGGGCGCTGATCGAGGCCGCGGAATCCGGCAAGTCGGTGACCGCGATGGTCGAGCTCAAGGCGCGTTTCGACGAGGAGGCCAACATCCGCTGGGCGCGTGACCTGGAACGCGCCGGCGCGCAGGTGGTCTACGGCTTCGTTGACAAGAAGATCCATTCCAAGATGTCGCTTGTGGTGCGCCGCGAGGCCGGTTCGCTGGTCTCCTACGTCCATTACGGCACCGGCAACTACCATCCGATCACGGCGAAGATCTATACCGATCTCTCCTACTTCACCTGCGATCCGTCGCTCTGCCGGGATGCTGCCAGGCTGTTCAACTACATGACCGGCTATGCCGAGCCGGAGATGATGGAGAAGATCGCCTTCTCGCCGCTCACCATGCGCGACTCGCTGATCGGCCTGATCGAGACCGAGGCCGCGAATGTCCGTGCCGGCAAGCCGGGCGGCATCTGGGCGAAGCTCAATTCCGTGGTCGATCCGGCGCTTATCGATGCGCTCTACCGCGCCTCGCAGGACGGCGTGCCGATCGAACTGGTGGTGCGCGGCATCTGCTGCCTCAGGCCCGGTATTCCCGAGCTGTCCGAGAACATCAAGGTCAAGAGCATCGTCGGGCGGTTCCTCGAACATTCCCGGATCATGTGCTTCGGAAACGGCCGCGAACTGCCGTCGCGCGAGGCGAAGGTGTACATCTCCTCGGCCGACTGGATGGGCCGCAACATGGACCGCCGGGTCGAGACCCTGGTGCCGATCGAGAACGAGACGGTGCACCAGCAGGTGCTCGACCAGATCATGATCGCCAACCTGAAGGATGACCTGCAGAGCTGGACGCTTCAGGTGAACGGCGATTACCTGCGTGACAAACCGGACCAGGAAGGGTTTTCCGTGCATACCTACTGCATGACCAACCCGAGCCTGTCGGGCCGGGGCAGCGCGATCGAAAACAGTGCGGTGACGCCAAATCTGGTTCTGGATGAAGACTGAAAAACCCCGACGAAGCCGCTCGCCGGCAGTTCTGCCGGCCCTGCGCCGCCTGATGGCGGTCGTCGATCTCGGCTCGAACTCGGTTCGGCTGGTGATCTACGATTGCTCCTCCACCCACCCGCAGCCCTTCTTCAACGAGAAGGTCGTGGCCGGGCTCGCCCACGGTATCGAGCAGACCGGCGAACTCAGCCCCGAAGGGGTTGAACTCGCGGTCGCCGCCATGTTCCGTTTCGCCCGGCTCTGCCGCAGCCTCGAGGTCGAGCATGTCGCGGTGCTGGCGACGGCGGCGGTCCGCGAGGCCGCCAACGGTCCCGCCTTCGTCGAGCTGATCGAGCGCGAATGCGGGGTCGAGGTGGAGATCGTCTCCGGCGAGCGCGAGGCGCTGCTCTCCGCCAAGGGGGTGCTGGCGGCAGATCCGCGGGCCGATGGCCTTGTCGGCGATATCGGCGGCGGCAGTCTCGACCTCATCGAGCTGAAAGACGGCCAGCCCGGCCGCTTCGTCACCCTGCCGCTCGGCACCATCCGGCTGCCGGAACATGTCGGCTTCGACCGCAAGAAGGCGCGTTCCTATGCCGGGGGCCTGATCGGGCAGGTCGACTGGCTGAAAGGGCTCGAGGGGCGGAGCTTCTATCCCGTCGGCGGCGCCTGGCGGGCGCTTGGCCGCACCGCCATGGGCCAGTCGGGCTATCCGCTCGACATCATCGACAATTACGTCATCGACCGGAAGCGGGCGACGGAAATTGCGCGGCTGGTCGCCTCCCAGAGCGCCGGCAGCCTGAAATCGCTCTCCAGCATTCCGAAGCGCCGCGCCGAGACGGTGCCGTTCGCGGCGCTGGTGATGGACCAGCTGCTTTCGGCGGCGAAGCCGGAGCGCGTGGTGTTTTCGGCATCCTCGATGCGGGAAGGCAGCGTCTACGAATATCTCGGGTTGCTGGATGCCGGAATCGCCCGCGATCCGCTGCTCGACAGCTGCCGCGACCTTGCCGCCAAGGCGGGTCGCGATGTTTCGGGCAAGGATTCGCTGTCGGACTGGATGGCGCCGCTGTTCGCCGAGGGCGACCCGGCGACGCCGCGGCTGCGCACGGCGGCGGCCTTCCTCTCCAATGTCGCCTGGATGGACCATCCGGAATACCGCGCCGAGGCGGCCTACCTGAAGATCCTGCAGACGCCGTTCATCGGCCTCCGGCATTTCGACCGGGCCTACCTGGCGCTGGCGATCTACAGCCGCTACGAGGGCGATCCGGGCGGTGCGGCGATCGCCTGCAAGATGCTCGACGAGCCGACCCAGCAATCCGCCCGGGTGCTGGGCCTCGCGCTGCGTCTCGCCCACGGAATCGGGGCCGGCCAGCCGGCGGAAGCCGCGCGCACCGAGCTTGCCGTCGACAAGGACACCGTCACCTTCAGGATGCCGACCGGCGACCCGCTGTTCTCGGAAACGGCGTTCTCGTCCCGGCTGAAGAAACTCGCCACGGCGATGAACCGCGCCCCGAAATTCGAGTGGATGAGGTAGGGGGCGGGGCTTTGCCTCGTCCTGAACCCGTTTCAGGACTTCGACCAACCGGGTTGAGCGCAATTTGACAGGCTCGAACTGTTCTCCCGGGGTCCTGAAACGAGTTCAGGGCGAGGGCTTTGATGATGACGGAGAATAAACCTCGTCATCAATTCTGTTCGCTCCGGAAACGTGGTGCTGGGTACATTAATCGTCATCCAGGATGGCGCGGAGCGCCAGTCCGGGATCTCGGGCGATTGCAGCTTGTGCCCGAGGTCCCGGGTTCCGCCTTCGGCGGCCCCAGGATGACGCGTCCTACGCCTCTCCCTCGCTCCCACGAAAGTGGGAGCCTCTGCCTCGGACAAACTGACTGGCTCGCGGGGTTCCCACTTTCGTGGGAACGAGGGGGGGGCGACCAGGCACAGAACAGAGTTGATGACGGGTGACAGAATTTTCGTGCAGAATCTAGGGCATGTCGCCCAGTGATTGGCCGAAATGGCATCATCTGGAGGATAGGGAATAGCGACCGGCGGGACAAATCGTGGCAGAAAAACGCCCGTTTCCCCCCCCTCGTCAGCTCCCCGCCTTGACCACCGCGAGCGCGCTGTCGCGGATGGTGATGGCGAGCTTGCCGTGTTTCATTTCCAGCGCCTCGGCGCCGAACACCTCGCGGCGCCAGCCCTTCATGGCGGCGATGTCGGCATTGTCGTCGGCGGCCAGCAGCTCGATGTCCGGGGTCGAGGCGATCAGGCGCTGGGCGACGCCGGTTTCCTGGGCGCGGAGCTTCAGCAGCACCTTGAGGATCTCGGCGACCGGGCCGGCTTCCGGCGGCATTTCCTGGCGCTCGGGCGCCTGCGGACACTGGTCCTGCGGCAGGTCGACGCCGCGTTGCACCGCCTCGAGGATATCCGTGCCGGCGCGGGAACTGGCGAAACCCTGCGGCACCGACCGACAGTTCGAGAGCTCCTTCACGTCCTTCGGGCGCTGGGCGGCGATCTCGAGCAGGCCGTCATCCTTCATGATGCGGTTGCGCGGCACGTCGCGGCGCTGCGCCTCCAGTTCCCGCCAGGCGGCGAGCTCGCGCAGCAGGGCGAGGAAGCGCGGCTTCGGATTGCGCGACTTGATGCGCTGCCAGGCCTCCATCGGCTCTACGGTATAGGTCGAGGGATTGGTCAGTACCGCCATCTCGTCGTCGATCCAGCCGCGCCGGCCGGTTTTGTCGAGATGGGCGGAAAGCTCCTCGTAGATCACCCGGAGATGAGTGACGTCTGAGACCGCGTAATCGAGCTGCTTGTCGGTCAGCGGGCGGCGCGCCCAGTCGGTGAAGCGGCTCGACTTGTCGACCGACTTCCGGGCGATCTTCTTAACCAGCGCCTCGTAGCCGACCTGGTCGCCATAGCCGCAGACCATCGCGGCGATCTGGGTGTCGAACATCGGCTTCGGGATGGCGCCGCCTTCCTTCAGGAATATCTCGACGTCCTGCCGGGCGGCATGGAACACCTTGATGACGCTCTCGTCGGCAAGCAGCCTGTAGAGCGGGCCGAGGTCGATGCCGTCCGCCATCGGGTCGATGCAGGCGGCGGTCTTTGCGCCGGCGACCTGCACCAGGCAGAGGCGCGGCCAGTAGGTCCGGTCGCGGATGAACTCGGTGTCGATGGTGATCCAGGGCTCGTCCGCCAGTTCCGTACAGAGCCGGGCGAGGTCGTCGGTCTTCGTGATCATCAGCATGGGGCGTGCGCCCCGCGGTTCGCCGCCGCCCGGTCCGTCATGCGCCGAGGCCGATCAGCCGCTGGTTCAGGCTGGGCGCCGTCATCCATTTCGAATAGTCCGCCGCCTGGTCCCGGAAGGCGGTGAAGGAAGCGTGCACCTTGCCCGTCAGCGGATCGGAGGCGGCGATTTCCGCCATGACTTCCTTCGTCGCCGCACCGAGCGCCTTGATGATGTCGTCGGAGAACAGGCCGAGGGTGACGCCATGCTCCTCCACCAGCGGCTTCAGCGAGATCACGTTGTGATAATGGAAGTCCGCCGTCGCCTCGTTGGCGATGGAGGAGGCGGCCGCAGCGACCGCCGCCTTGAGATCGGCCGGCAGGCCCTCGTAGATCGACTTGTTGATGAAAACCTCGAGCGCCGGCCCCGGCTCGTGGAAGGCGGCCATGTAGTAGTATTTCGCGACCTTGTGCAGGCCGAAGGCGAGGTCGTTCCAGGGCCCGACCCATTCCGCGGCATCGACGGCGCCGGAGGTCAGCGACGGGAAGATCTCGCCCGGCGGCATCATGGTGGGCGTCACGCCGATACGGCGCATCACCTCGCCGCCGAGGCCGGCGATGCGCATCTTCAGGCCCTTGAGGTCGTCCATGGAATTGATCGGCTTGCGGAACCAGCCGCCGGCCTGCACGCCCGACGAGCCCGCGTAGAAGGGCTTCACGCCGAAGGTGTCGTAGACCTCGTCCCAGAGCGCCATGCCGCCGCCGTAATAGAGCCAGGCGGTGCGTTCGGTCGCCGTCATGCCGAAGGGCACGCCGGTGAAATAGTTCAGCGCCTTCGACTTGCCGACCCAGTAATAGGGGGTGCCCTGCGCCAGCTGGGCGGTGCCGTTCTGCACCGCGTCGAGACATTCGAAGGGCGGCACCAGTTCGCCGGCGCCGTAAACCTTGATCCTGATTCGCCCGCCCGAGAGCGTCTCCAGCCGTTCGGCGAAGCGCACGCCGTTGATGCCGACGCCCGGCACCTGCTTCGGCCAGGGCATCACCATGTTCCATTCCATGACGTTCTGGGCGATCGCCGGGGCGGCGAGGCCGGCGGCGGCGGCGCCGCCGGTGGCGGCGAGAAAGGCGCGGCGTTTCATCGGGAAGTCCCTCCATGACCTGATTGGGACGACGTTAGACCAAGCCCGGGGAGCGCTCAATCACGCCGTCTGTTCCTTGACATCGCACCGGCGATGCGCTTTCTGCCCGGTTCCCGCTTCAACCCTGTCGAGAGACCAAATGCACGCCTATCGCACGCACAATTGCGGCGAGCTTCGCCTGGAGCACGCCGGTTCGGAAGTCCGCCTTTCCGGCTGGGTGCACCGCAAGCGAGACCACGGCAACCTGCTCTTCGTTGACCTGCGCGACCATTACGGCCTGACCCAGGCCGTGGTCGATTCCTCGAGCCCGATCTTCGCCGAGGTCGAGGCGCTGCGCCCGGAAAGCGTCGTGACCGTCACCGGCAAGGTGGTGAAGCGCACCGACGACACCATCAACGACAAGCTGCCGACCGGCCAGGTCGAGGTGGTGATCGCCGCGATCGAGGTGCAGTCGCGGGCCGACATGCTGCCGATCCAGGTCGCCGGCGACGCCGAGTTTCCCGAGGATCTGCGGCTCAAGTACCGCTTCATCGACCTGCGCCGCGACCGGCTGCACAACAACATCGTGCTGCGTTCCAAGGTGATCTCCTCGATCCGGCGGCGGATGATCGACCAGGGCTTCACCGAGTTCCAGACCCCGATCCTGACCGCGTCCTCGCCGGAAGGCGCGCGCGACTTCCTGGTGCCGAGCCGTCTGCATCCGGGCAAGTTCTACGCGCTGCCGCAGGCGCCGCAGCAGTTCAAGCAGCTCTGCATGGTCGCCGGCTTCGACCGTTACTTCCAGATCGCCCCCTGCTTCCGCGACGAGGATGCCCGCGCCGACCGCAGCCCGGGCGAGTTCTACCAGCTCGATTTCGAGATGAGTTTCGTCACCCAGGATGACGTCTTCGCGGCCATCGAGCCGGTGCTGGCCGGCGTGTTCGAGGAATTCGCCGACGGCCGCGCGGTCACCTCGGCGCCGTTCCCGCGCATCACCTTCGAGGATGCCATGCGGCTCTACGGGTCCGACAAGCCGGACCTGCGCAACCCGATCCTGATCGCCGATGCGACGGAAGCCTTCCGCGGCTCCAATTTCGGCATCTTCGCGCGCAATATCGACAAGGGCTCGATCGTTCGCGCGATCCCGGCGCCGGGTGCGGCGGGCCAGCCGCGCAGCTATTTCGACAAGGCCAATGACTGGGCGCGCGAGAAGGGTGCGGCCGGTCTCGGCTACATCACCTTCGTCGACGGCGAGGCCCGCGGCCCGATCGCCAAGAACCTGGAAGCCGAGCGCATCGCCCAGATCCGCGAGGCGGCGGGTGTCGGCGACGGCGATGCCGTGTTCTTCGTCTGCGACAAGACCGAGGCGGCCTCCAAGTTCGCCGGCACCGTGCGCGAGAAGGTCTGCGACGATCTCGGCCTGCGACCACCGGCCGTTTCGATTTCTGCTGGATCGTCGATTTCCCGATGTTCGAGCGCGACGAGACCACCGGCAAGATCGAGTTCAGCCACAACCCGTTCTCGATGCCGCAGGGCGGCCTCGAAGCGCTGGAGAGCATGGACCCGCTGGAGATCAAGGCCTGGCAGTACGACATCGTCTGCAACGGCGTCGAGCTTTCCTCCGGCGCGATCCGGAACCATCGTCCGGACATCATGTTCAAGGCCTTCGCGATTGCCGGCTATGACGAGGCATTCGTCGAATCCAAGTTCGGCGGCATGCTGAACGCCTTCCGCTACGGCGCCCCGCCGCATGGCGGGTCGGCGCCGGGCATCGACCGTATCGTCATGCTGCTGGCGGACGAGCCGAACATTCGCGAGGTCATCCTGTTCCCGATGAACCAGCAGGCGCAGGACCTGATGATGCAGGCCCCCAACGAGGTGTCGGAGCACCAGCTCCGCGAACTGCACATCAAGCTCAACCTGCCGAAGCCGAAGAAGAAGGGCGGAGAGGCGGGCGACGAGTCCTGACCCATGCTGCCCGGCATGATCGGCGGATATGAGGTCCAGGTTCTCGCGATCATAACCGGCGCCTTCCTGCTGGCCGGGCTGATCAAGGGCGTCATCGGTGTCGGCACGCCGCTGGTGGTGCTGCCGATCGGCTCGCTGCTGCTGCCGCCGACCGTGGTGATGTCCTTCCTGATCGTGCCGATCGTCGCGGCCAACGCCTACCAGCTGTTCTCCTCGGCGATCTACCGCGAGGCGATCTCGCGCTTCTGGCCGGCGGCGACGGCCCAGTTGATCGCCGCCACGATCACCAGCCAGCTGCTGATCATGTTCGATCCCGAAAGCATGAAACTGGTGCTCGGCATCGCGATCTGCGTCTTCGGCCTGATGCAGATCGTCAGGATCCGGCTGGAGATATCCGAAGGCATCGAGCGCCGCGTGCAGGTGGGTGTCGGCACGGTGGCCGGCGGCATCGGCGGGGTCACCGGCATCCACGGCCCGCTGCTGATGGTCATGCTGTTCACGCTGAAGGCCAGCAAGGACATGTTCGTCACCGCGATGGCGATGTTCTTCCTGGTCAGCTACCTGCCGCTGTTCTCGACGCTGACCTTTGCCTCGATTCTCGGCTGGGAAGAACTGTTCATCTCGCTGGCCGTGACCGTGCCGCTGATCCTCGGCGTGAAGTTCGGCGAGCGGTTTCGCGGCGGGGTATCACAAGAGTTGTTCCGCAAGCTGATCGGCGGCGTGCTGATCCTCATGGGCATCAACCTGGTCTGGTCGACGCTCGGCGCTGGCTGAGCCGGCCGGAAAGAAATACGGCGTCCCGTCAGCAACGGGACGCCGTCATCAGGTCTTGATTTAACCCCTAGAGAACATTGCCCTTGGTGCCGTCGGACTTGTTCTGCTTCTTGCCACTCGAGTCGATGACAACAATGGTGCCGCTCGAGTCCCAAACTTCCCAGCAGTTCTCGCCGCCCCAGAACGCGACATCGATGCAGACCGATCCCGCATCGTTGACATGCCAGGTGCCGGCACCGGTGTCGCCGCCATTCGACTTCCACTTATAGCTGCCGTCCGGTGCATGGTAGGAGGCGCCCTTGCCGGACGCCCAGGGAACGGTGTGGTCGGTATAGAGTGCCGCCACCTGGGCCTTGTCGAGTTGCGTGGCGCCGGATTCCTTCATGGACTCCTGTGTCGTCTGACATGCGGCGAGAGTCATGATGGCAATGCCGCATGCGGCGATGATCTTGATCAAATTCATGGCAGTTATCCCTCCTGGCTGCCGTTTCGGTAGTCGGACCGCTGCGGCCCACCACCTGTCTAGACCGGGCAGGGAAGGCGGTTCATGTCCCATGTGGGACACGCCCAGTCGAATCAGCTCTCGTCGGGATTGTCGATGGGCAGATTGGCGTTGGAGGCCTTGCGGATGAGTTCCGCCCGCGTGTGACTGCCGGTCTTCGCCATGATCGACTTGATCTGGTTGCGGACGGTGCCGATGGAGACCGAGCGGGCCCCGGCAATGTCGTCCGTGCTCAGGCCTTCCAGCAGCATGCGGGTGATGGCTTCCTCCGCCTTTGTCAGGCTGTAGACGAGGCCGAATCCCTGGAGGGAGACCGGCGGTGAATCCTTCGGGTCGTAGATGGATAGGATCGCGCCCCTGAACCGTTCCCCGAGTTCATCGACGGAATCGCGGACCGCCGAGACCTCGCAGAGGATCGGGTCCGCGCTTGCGGTGTCCCGAACCAGGGTCATGCCGACCGGGCGCATGTCTTCCGCGTTGGCGGTTCGCGAGGCGCGATGGATCAGCTCGTTGATCGCACCCGTCGCTTCCGCGTCGGATATCGCCAGCTTGCCGTCGCGGGATTTCGCAATTCCGCGCTGCCGGTCCATCAACTGTTCCGCCGAGCGGTTCTGCAGCACGATGGTGCCGTCGGACAGCACCAGCATGACGGCGATCCGGTAGCGGTCGAGCACCGACAGGGTGGCGTTGAACCGTGCCTTGAGGATGGAGAACGTCCGCCCGAGGCGCACGGTGCTTGAGATGGTGGGCAGGTAGGCGGTGATCAGGTCCCGGCCGGCCTCGTCGGGCAGGGTTGCGCCGTTTGGGTACTGAATGGCGAAGGTTTCGAAATAGGCGGGCTCTTCGTTGATGCGGGCGACGATCCGATGATAGATGCCGACATTCTTGCTGGCAAAAATGACATCCGGACGCTTGTCGAAGGCTTCGCGGTCCGGCCAGATATCGACATCCGTCACCAGTTCGAACCGCTTGGTCCTCATCAGGTAGGGGATCGAGGCTTCTTCGTACTTGTGGTACTTTTCGTTGTAAACGCGTGCGAATTCCTCCGTCAGACTGGATGAAGCGTGCGCTATGTCGATACGGCCGCCTTCCAGCATTCGAAGCGTCAGAAGTGTTCCTGTCTGGCCGCCAAAGGTATTGACCAGCTGGTCGATCCGCTCCTGCCAGAGAGCCGGGTTGATGGCGGCATCGATGATTTCGGCTGCCAGTGCAGGTTTGTATCCGGTTGTGTTCACGTGGCCCCCTTATTCTACTTGGGAGTGTAGCAAACCAATCCGGATCGTGGAGGAAGGAGTCCTGACAATTCCGTGAGGTCGTGCCGCCGGCCGCTCAGGTCGTGAGGAACAGTGGCCGGTCGAAGCGGTGGAGGACGGCGAGGACCTTCTCGGTGCGGCGGACCTCGCCGCTGTTGCCGGCGCCGTAGCGGCGTTCGAAGCTCAGCCGGTCTTCCCAGTCCTTCAGGAAATCGCGCGGACGATCCGGGTCGGCTTCCTCGCCGGTGAGCGCGCCGATGGTGTCGTCGTAGCGCGGATCCATTTCCGGCTGGTAGGCGAGCATCGAATATTCCTCGTAGCTCAGCACGCCCTGGCCGTGCAGCTTGATGGCGAGATCGGCCATCTGGCGCGGCGACATCTTGCGCACGTTGACGAAGCCGCCGCGGCTGCGAACCTCGGTGGCGGGTTCGGCAGCCGGCATGTCCCGCCGCGGGGGCTCGGTCGAGACCAGGTCTCTTCCGGGCTCCCGCAGCGGGACAAGGCTGTTGCCGGTGACGGACGCCTTCTGCGTCTCCTGCGGCAACCGGGCCGATTTTATCAGCCCGAAGGTGGGTTCCATTCGCATGGCGGTTTGTTTCCGGTGCTTCAGGCGATCCGGGCGTCGCCGTGACCGTCCCGGGCCGTGGAATTCTCGTTGGCGCCCTTGCGCTCGCGCTTGCGGCGGTACATCGCCTGGTCGGCGCGGTCGAGCAGGGCGGCCTCGTCATCGCGGCCGGTGAAGGTCTCGATGCCGAAGGAAGCCGAGATCGGCAGCGCTATATCGCCGTATGTCGCAACGGCGCGGTTCAGGGCGCGTTCGATGATGCGGGCCCGGCGAAAGGCGTTTTCCGGGTTGGTGCGGGTGAGCAGGATGGCGAATTCATCGCCGCCCAGCCTGCCGACCAGGTCGGTTTCGCGCACGAGGTCGCGCAGCAGGGATGCTGTCTGGCGCAGCACCGCGTCGCCCGCGGCATGGCCGTGTACATCGTTGATCTCCTTGAAATGGTCGAGATCGACGAAGATCACCGCGCCGGTTTCTCCGTAGCGGCGGGCATTCGCGAGCGACTGCCTGAGTTCGCTCAGGAAGGCGCGGCGGTTGTGCAGACCCGTCAGTTCGTCGGAATGGGCAAGCTGTTCGAGAAAGCTGATGCGGCGTGACTGGTCGACCAGTTTCGCCTGCGCATTGGCGGCCAGCGCCAGCATTTCCTGCACCAGCGAATCCCGCACCACCGGATCGCGCCGCCCGGCCGTCCGCTCAAGGGAGGTGACGAGCTGGCTGACCGCGCTGACGAGATCGCCGTCGTGGCCGGCAGGAGTGGTAGTCGGGCTTGCCCAGAACATTGCTTGATTACCTTCTGTAAGGCGCTTTGAACTCGCCCTTTCCTTCGCAATCGCCGTGCCAGTTAAAAAATCCCTAAAAATTAACGCGTTAACGAATTCCTTACCCTGACAGAGGGGAGCAGGGCGGCAATTACTGCCGGGCATGGGGGAAGGATTTTCCCGGGTTTCCGGGGGCTGGCGCTGTGGCCGCGGCGTGATACTCTCGCTCCCATGACAATGCGCCCGTTAACCTATTCGCTCCTCGCGATCCTGCTGCCCGTCTCTGCGGACGCGGCCGGCATCCAGCTTCAGCCTCACCGCGCGGTCTACGAGCTGGTGATGACCCGCTCGAGCCAGGGCAGTGGTGTCGCCAACGCCTCCGGCGCGATCTTCTACGAGTTCGCGGAGGCCTGCGACGGCTGGAAGATCTCCAACCGGACAATCATCCGCACGCTCTACGAGGACGGCCCCGAGCGGACTTCCGACTGGACCTATACGAGCTGGGAAGCCCGGGACGGATCCAGCTACCGGTTCAGCGTGGAATCGGAGGTCAACGGTAATTCCGGTGAGGATATCGCCGGTACCGCCGGCGCCACCGGCGATGGCGGCGAGGCGCGTTTCACCGCGCCCGAACCGCAAACGGTCAAGCTGACGCCCGGCACCTTGTTCCCGACCCAGCATATCGAGGCGCTGGTCGAGGCGGCGAAGGCCGGGGAGCAGTTCCTGCTCGCCGACGTGTTCGACGGTTTCGCGGCTGACACGCCCTATTATTCGATCAACGCCTTCATCGGTCCTCTCAAGGCGCCGGAGGCGGATGCGAAGCCCGGCACCGATGTCGGGTCCTGGAAAATGCGGCTCGCCTTCTTCGACAAGAATTCGCAGGAGGAGAAACCCGCCTACGAGCTCGGCATCCGCTATTTCGAGAACGGCGTCGCGACCGAGGTGCTGCAGGATTTCGGCAACATGGTCATCGACGGCCGCCTGCGCGAGATCGAACTGCTGCCGCGCCCGAGCTGCTGATACCTCCGGTCAGTCTTCCGGTTTGACCGGAATCCAGGCGCGGCCCTTGTCGAGCGCCGCATTGCCGAACCGCGCCCGTACCGCATCCATCGCCTGCTCCACCTTGCGGCGCTTCTCGCTGTCGGGATCGGCGAGATCGATGGCGTCGGCAAAGCGGGCGGGCACGATGCCCTGCACGCCGATGCCGATCAGCCGGAACTTCTTCCGCCCGTCGGCCTCCTTCTGCAGCATCGGCAGGCCGGCGCGGTAGAGGTTTTCCGCCAGCTGGGTCGGTCCCGGCAGCTTGTGCGATCGGGTGACGAGGCGGAAATCGCTGGTCTTCAGTTTCAATACCACCCCTTCGCCGGCGAGTTCCTTCGCCTTCAGCCGCCGCGACACTTTCTCGCAGAGCGGCCAGAGCTTGCGGGCGAGGTCGCCGGCATCGGAGATGTCGTCATTGAAGGTGGTTTCCGCCGAGACGCTCTTGGCGACGGAGGAGGGGTCGACCTTGCGCCGGTCGTGCCCCCGGGAGAAATTCGCCAGCCGGCTGCCGATCGAGCCGTAGCGGGCGACCAGTTCTACCTCGGTCTTGCGCTGCAGATCGCCGATATGGGTGAGGCCGTCGCGTTGCAGCTTTTTCTGCAACTGCCGCCCCACCCCCCACATCAGCTTGACCGACTGGCCGGCGAGGAACCCGACGGCCTCCGCCTGGCCGATCACGGCGAAGCCGCGTGGCTTGTCGAGATCGGAGGCCACCTTGGCGAGGAACTTGTTGTAGCTGAGCCCGATCGAGGCGGTGACGCCGACCTCCCGCTCGATGCGCTCGACGAGGCGGGCAAGGCTTTCCGCCGGCGACCCGCGATGCAGCTTCTCGGTTCCCGTGAGATCGAGGAACGCTTCGTCGATGGAGATCGGTTCGACCAGCGGGGTCAGTTCCAACATCAGTTCGCGGACCTGCCGCCCGGCCTCGGCATATTTCGCCATGTCGGGCTTGATGACGACAGCGTCGGGACAGGCGGCCAGCGCCTTGAACATGGGCATCGCCGAATGCACCCCGCGGGTGCGTGCGATGTAGCAGGCGGCGGAGACCACGCCGCGCTGGCGGCCGCCGACGATCACCGGCTTGTCGCGCAGGTCCGGATTGTCGCGCTTCTCGACGGTTGCGTAGAAGGCGTCGCAATCGATATGGGCGATCGACAACGCGAACAGCTCGTCATGGCGGATGATGCGCGGCGAGTTGCAGGCGCGGCAGCGCCGCCCGGGGCCGGGATCGCGGGTCAGGCACTGGCGGCAGAGCGCGCTCACGGCCGGACCGGGGCGGGCCAGAGCCAGGCCGCGCCGCGGACACCGGAGGAATCGCCGTGGCGTGGCGGCAACAGCCGGGTCGAGACCGTGTCGGAGAACACGTAGGCGCCCCAGATTCCGGGCAGGTTCTCGTAGATCCGGGCGATGTTCGACACGCCGCCGCCGAGCACGATGGCGTGCGGGTCGAGGATGTTGATCACCCCGGCCAGCGCCCGGGCGAGACGGTCTTCGTAGCGCGTCATGGTTGCCGCGGTTTCCGGCCGGTCGGCGCGGGCGATCTCGGCGGTGTCGATGTCCTCGCCGGTCACCTCCCGGTGGTCGCGGCGGAGCGAAGGGCCGGCAAGAAATGTCTCGATGCAGCCGGCGCGGCCGCAATAGCAGCGATGGCCGGGCCGCTCGTCGTCCGCCATCGACGGCAGCGGCTGGTGTCCCCACTCGCCGGCGATGGCGTTCGGGCCGCTGACCAGCGCGCCGCCGACGACGATGCCGCCGCCGACGCCGGTGCCGAGAATGACGCCGAACACGGTGCCGAGCCCGGCCGCGGCCCCGTCGGAGGCTTCCGACATGGCGAAGCAATCCGCGTCGTTGGCGAGGCGCACAGGCCGGTCGAGTACGGCGGCTGCATCGCCTTCGAGCGGCCGGCCGATCAGCCAGGTCGAATTGGCATTCTTCACCAGCCCGGTCGCCGGTGAGACGGCGCCCGGTATGCCGATGCCGACGCTGGGCCGCCGGTCGAGGCCGGCTTCGAGCTCGGCGACGATCTCGCGGATGGTGGCCAGCGTGCCGTCGTAATCGTCGCGGGGGGTCGGTTTGCGCACGCGCCGCAGGATCGCGCCATCCGGCGTGAGCAGGATGCCTTCCGTCTTGGTGCCGCCGAGGTCGATACCGATTCGCATGGCCGGAGTATACGCCTTGTTGGGGATGGGGAGCAGCCGTATGGTTTGCCGAAAACCGGGAGGAAAGCAAAAAGGTGACGGACCGGATCGACTACGCGTTCGAGGGCCAGCCGGGCGAGGCCGAGGCCTGGGAAGTCGGCGACGGCATTTTCTGGCTGCGCATGCCGCTGCCCTTCGCGCTCGACCATATCAATCTCTGGATACTCGAGGATGGCGACGGCTGGACGCTGGTCGATACCGGCATCAACCGGCCGGAGATCATGGAGATATGGGAACGGGTGTTTGCCTCCGTTCTCGGCGGCAAGCCGGTCAACCGCCTGATCTGCACCCACTACCACCCGGACCATATGGGGCTTGCCGGCTGGCTGACCGAACGTCTCGGTATCGGCATGTGGACGACGCAGGGAGAGTGGCAGACCGCGGCGGTGACCCATGCCAAGGACGACGCGGTCTTCGCCGCCGAGCTCCAGGTGCTGTACGGCAAGTGCGGCTACGACGCCTCCTTCGTCGAACGGGTACGCGCCCGCGGCAACCCCTACCGCCGCCGCGCCGCCCCGATTCCCGACCCGGTCCAGGTGATCGCCGATGGCGACGAGATCGTCGTCGGGCGCAACAGCTGGCGGGTGATCGTCGGTCGCGGCCATGCGCCGGAACATGCCTGCCTCTATTCGGCGCGCACCGGCATCCTGATCTCGGGCGACCAGGTACTGCCAAAGATCACGCCCAACATCAGCGTGCAGGCGGGCGAGCCGGAAGGGGATCCACTCGCGCTCTACCTCGCGTCGCTCGACCGTTTCGAGCCGCTGCCCGACGACACGCTCGTGCTGCCGTCCCACAAATGGCCGTTCCGCGGGCTGAAGCAGCGGCTGCAATCGCTGCGGGAACATCATGCGGACCGGCTCGAGGAGACACTGACGATCTGCAATGCGACGGTCAGCGTCCGCGAGGTGATGCCGGCCCTGTTCCGGCGGGAGCTGGACGACCACCAGTTGTTCTTCGCCATCGGCGAGGCGTTGGCGCATGTGAACCATCTCTGGCGCATCGGCACGCTGGCCCGGGAAACCGACGCCGGTGGCGTATGGCGATTCACCCGTGCGGGCCAGTAATCACGGGTCGGTTTACGCGAAACTTCGTTTATGTTTGCGGGGGCGGCGGCGAGCATGCGAGAAGATGCCGTTGATTATTATCAACAAGTGACGATGAAGCGCTGCCGGAAGAATGAATCATTCAGCGATACTTGAAGCGATCCAGTCCGACGGGCTTCGGGAAGCGCTGAACTACTGGGAACGCAAGCGGGGCGACCGGGCGATGCCGCGCCGGCAGGATCTCGACCTGACCGACATACCCGTTTTGCTTACCAGGATTACCATTGCCGATGTCGTCGACGGCGGGGACGATTTTGTCATGCGATATGTCGGGCGCGGCATTTCCGGCAACCAGGTGGTGCTGCCGGGGGTCTCCCTGCTGACACTGCCCCTGGATCCGGGGCGCGATTTGACTCTGGTGCGCTATCGTCACGCCGTGACGGAGAAGCGGCCGGTCTATCAACGCTATGTATTCAGCACAGCCACGACCGGCGACCGGCGGATCATCGAGACGGTAACCTGCCCGTTGAGCGATGACGGCGAGACGGTCAACAAGCTGTTTACCTGCGGTCACAGTCTCGGTTTCGCCGAATCCGGTCAATCGATGGGCGACACCCTGATCTGAGACTCTTCCAGATTCGTATTCGGCATGTTATGTTCGGACAATAATCGGGAGGTTTCACATGCCAATTTCAGAACAACTCGCTGCCTTCGCCGCCGGTCTCCGGCTTGACGGCATTCCGGATGATGTGCGTGAACGCGCCCGGCTGCTGCTGCTCGACACCGCCGGCATCGCCATCCGTGCGCGCTTCGATGCGGAAAGCACCCCGGCCACCATCAAGATGGTGACGCGTCTCGGCGGCGCCGCCGGCAAGACCGGCGTGTTCGGCGACGATGCAGGCTACGGCCCGGCCGCGGCGGCGCTGATCAACGGCGCGCTCGCCCATTCCCTCGATTTCGACGACACCCATGCGGCGGGCTCGATCCATTCATCTGCGCCGATCGTTCCGGCGGCGCTGGCGGCGGCCGAGATGGCCGGGAAGTCCGGTGCGGATGTGATCGCCGGCATCATCGCGGGTTACGAGATCCAGATCCGGCTCTCGCTCGCGCTGTCGCCGAAGGATCATTACGACCGCGGCTTCCATCCGACAGCCACCTGCGGCGCGTTCGGTGCGGCGGCGGCGGCGGGCCGGGTGCTCGGCCTCGACGCGGCGCAGATGCTGGATGCCTTCGGCATCGCGCTCAGCCAGACTTCCGGCACCATCCATTTCGTCGAGAGCGGCGCCTGGACCAAGCGTTACCAGGTCGGCCATGCCGCGATGAGCGGCCTGATCGCGGCGACGCTCGCCGAGGAAGGCTACATGGGCGCGCGCACGCCGATCGAGGGCACTCACGGCTTCCTGAAATCCTACGCCCCGAACGCCGATGCGGCGAAGGCCGTCGCCGGCCTGGGCGAGGTCTGGGAAACCCTCGGGCTCGCCGTGAAGCCCTATCCCTCCTGCCGCTACAGCCATGCGGCGATGGAGGCACTGGCCGGGCTCTGCCGGGAGAACGGCATCTCGGCGGACGAGGTCGAGAGCGTCGAGATCGGTCTGCCGCGCACCGGCTTCAACATCATCGGCGACAATCTCGCCCGCAAGCAGCAGCCGAAGAGCGTCGTCGACGGCCAGTTCTCCATGCCGTTCTGCGCCGCGGTGGTGATCCGCCAGGGCGCCATGGGCTGGGACGACTACGCCCGCCATCTCGGCGACCCGGTGACGCTCGAGCTCTGCCGCAAGGTCGACGTGGTGGTCGACCCGCAGCCGGAAGCTTCCTTCCCGCGCTTCATGTCGGGGGTGGCGCGTCTCAGGGCGCGTGGACAGGGCTTCGAGCGCTTCGTCGAGATTCCGAAGGGCGAGCCGGAAAACTTCCAGACCGCCGACGAACTTCGCGAGAAGTTCGATGCGCTTGCGGCCCCCTATCTCGACCAGGCCCGTCGCGATGCCTTCGTTGCGGCGACGCTCGATATCGAGAACTGCACGGACATCGCCGCCTACATGGCGCTGTCCCGGGCAAATATCGGCGCTCTCGCCTCGGCCGCGGAATAGGCGCTCCCGGTAGCTGGCACGCGACTTGCTGGTATCTCACCGTAAGAGGCAGGCGAGCAAGCTTGTGACCTTACGGGGGAGAGGTGAACAGCATGGACTATCAGGACGTCAAACGGCCAATATTGCCGGCTTTTCTGCGGAACGTGGCCTATCCGGTCGCCATCCTGGCGTTCGCGTCGCTGCTCGGTTACAGCTTCGCACAGGCGATGTACTGACCGGCCGGCGCCGATGCGTCATTGTGAATTCGCAAATTGCAACGAGGCTTCACGCCAATCGCATTGCAATTTGCGAATTCTGCGCGGGGCTTCACTCGATATCGACACCGAATAGCTTCGCGCCCTCGCGAATCTGGCGCCAGGTTTCATCCTCGACATAGATGCCATTGGCCATCCGCTCCTTGCGGCAGGCCCGTTCCGGATCGCCGGCCAGCAACACCGGCAGGCCGTCCTCCGCGGGCGGTGACTGGCGCACATAATCGCACATCTCGCGCATCTCGCTGGCGATGAAGCCGGGTTCGGTCAGCCGTTCCGGGTCGATGACGATCGACAGCATGGAATTGACGATGCGCGTGTCGCGATGATTGCCGGGCTGGATGGTGCCGCCGCCGCCGATGGCCCCGGCCAGCAATTCGCACATCAGCGCGAGCCCGTAGCCCTTGTGCTCGGCGATCGGCAGCAGGGCGCCGCATGGATCGGAATACATCACCCCGGGATCGGTGGTCGGCTTGCCCTCGGCATCGATCAGCAGGCCTTGCTTGACCTCCTCGTGGCGATGGTGGGCGACGCGGATCTTGCCCATCGCGACTTTCGACGTGGCGAAATCGAGGATCACCGGCTCCTCAAGGCCGCGTGGCGGCAACGCGATGCAGATCGGGTTGGTGGCGTAGCGCGCGTCCGAGCCGCGATGCGGCGCCACCAACGGCCGGTGGCCGGTGACGTTGACGAAATGCAGCGAGACGAGACCTTCCGCGACGCACATCTCGCCATAGGTGCCGATGCGCCCGATATGGTGCGAATTGCGCAGCGCGGCGAGCGCGAGGCCGGTCTCCTTCGCGACCGCGATGGTCCGCTCTGTCGCCTCCCGGGCGATCACCTGGCCGAAGCCCATGTCGCCGTCGAAGACGAGGATGTTGCCGTCGCGTTTCACGAGCGTCACGTGGCGGTTCGGGTTGAGCACGCCGAGCCGGACATTCTGCAGGTAGGTCGGCAGGATCGAGACGCCGTGGCTGTCATGGCCGGACAGGTTCGCCATCACCAGGTGCTCGGCGACGATTGTCGCTTCCTCCGGCGCGGAACCGGCGGCGAGCAGGGTTTTCCGGACCGTCTCGGTCAGCTTCCGGTAATCGATCAGCATGCAACATCTCCCTGAAATTTCCGGCATTCTTGGGCTTTGTCCGGACAATGGCAAACGGCGAAGCGTTTGACCGGGGGGAGGCGGCTTGCGACAGTCCGGCGAACATTCAGGACGGGGCGAGATGCAGGAAAACCGGATCGTGCAGCGGGTGGAATGGGGCGATTGCGACG
>JAVKCR010000537.1:0-19218 GCA_040222645.1 Rhodospirillales bacterium | reverse complement strand
CTGCGAATATTGCCGATTACGATATTCACCGCGGCGCTGCTGCTGACGGTGAAGCTCAACTCCATCTGGGGAGTTATCACAGACCCCGACTACGGCAAGAATGCCCCGCCGGTCTCCGTCGCGCGCGCCGTCGCGCAGCAGGAAGCCCCGGCAGACGCGCAACAGGCTCTGCCGGCCGGTCAGCAGCCTGCTGCCCAGCCGGGCGGCGCACCGCCCCCCGCCATCCAGCCCAGGGCCGGGACTGCACCGCCGATCGCACCGGTCGAACCTGGATTGTCGACGCTCAATCTCACGCAGACCGAGATCGACACCCTGCAACAGCTCTCGGCGCGGCGCGAGGAACTGGAACAGCGTGAACGACAGATCGATCGCCGCCAGGACTTGTTGTCGGCGGCCGAAACGCGCATCGACAAGAAGATCCAGGAACTCAAGGACCTACAGACAGTCATCGACAATCTGATCGTAAAGCATGACGAGCAGCAATTGCGCGAGCTGCGCCGCGCCGTGAAGACATACGAGACCATGAAGCCGAAGGACGCCGCAGCGATCTTCGATTCCATGGAAATGGATACCCTGCTTTCCATTACCGAGCAGATGCGGGAAGCCAAACTGGCGCCGATCATGGCCGCCATGCAGATCGAGAAAGCAAAGGAACTGACTGTTCAGTTGCTGGTTAAAAGAAAATTGCCTGAACCCGGTGGTTCCGGCGACCAGGCTTCCACGAACTGAGCGACAATAACTGTCTGTCAGTTCTGGTTGAACAAAGTTAAACCGGCTAATATTGAAAAGCCGGACGTGCAACACTTCTGAAGAGCGAGTGGTAAGATGGCCGTAGACATGAACATGAACATCCTGATCGTCGATGACTACAAGACGATGTTGAGGATCATGCGGAACCTGTTGAAGCAGTTGAACTTCAACAATGTCGACGAAGCTTCCGACGGTGCGATGGCACTGGAGAAGCTGCGCAGCAAGAACTATGGCCTCGTGATTTCCGACTGGAACATGGAACCGATGACCGGCCTCCAGTTGCTCAAGGAAGTCCGCGCCGACGACAGGCTGAAGTCGATGCCCTTCATCATGGTGACGGCGGAAAGCAAGTCGGAAAACGTCATTGCCGCGAAGCAGGCCGGCGTTTCCAACTATATCGTGAAGCCGTTCAACGCAGACACACTCAAGACCAAGATGTCGAGCGTTCTCGGACCGTTCTGACAACAGATCGGGAAGCCATGCCGCGCCGCAAAAAAACCGGAAATGGCCAGACTGGGGGATCCAGCCCGGATCTCGGCCTCGGCGATGTGAGCGGCATGGTCGGCACCCTGCTGGACAAGTCCCGCCGGCACCCGAGTGCCCGCCTGTCAAGTATCGCCCCCCCTCTCGAGAAGCTGTCGGAAGGCCTGAACGGCGACAGGCTCAATGGCAGGATCGCGGAACTGAGAGAACTGATCTCGGATATCCGCAACGACACCGAGAACGCCGCCAACGCCATCATGGATGCCTGCGAGGCGATCCGGGATCGCGATGATGCGGATGCGCCGGTCGCGGAGATATTCACCGCCTGCGGTTTTCAGGACATTGTCGGACAGCGCTGTAGCAAGGCGCTGTCGCTGATCGACAGTATCGTCGATGGCACGCCGCCGGCAGAGGCGGACGGCAGGTCGGAAGAAGTTGCCGCGGGTCTGCTCGACGGGCCGTCCGGAAGCAACGCCCGACCGTCCCAGGACGAGATCGACAAACTGTTTTCAGGCGCCGGCGACGGCTGACGCGTCGGGAAGCCATGAGCAGCGATGACGACATCGAGACCGGAAGCGAGCCCAAGAAGGACCCGAGCCTGACGCTCTTCCTCGGACTCTATCTGCTTATACTTGCATTCTTCATCCTGCTGAACGCGATCTCGACAATCGAGAAAATCAAGGCGGAAGCTGTCATGGACAGCCTTACCTCGACCTTCTCGACCCTGTTGCCGCCGGAAAGCGACCTCCGGGTGTTCAATGCGGAATCCGGCGACGTGTTGCAGGCCAGGGCCTTTATCGAGACCTCCGTACGTCTGTTTGAAACGCTGATACCCGCCGTGGAAGTGAGCGTAGTCCAGCCGGGCCAGCAGATGCAGGCGATCTTTCCGGCGAACAGCCTGTTCTTCGAACAGAAAGACCAGCTACGCCCCGGTAGCAATATCGAGGAACTCTATGACGGCATCATCGCGGTCATCAGTTCGCGACCAGACAATCTCCGCTTCGAGATGGATGTGCTTGTCGGTGCGGTCTATATTGACGGTCGGACGCTGCCGATTGCGCCGACCCTGGAATCGCGCCGCCTCGGGGCATTCGCGAGGGAATATATCCGCCGCGGGGGTCCACCGGATTCCATATCCATCGGTCTGCATCCGGGTGACAGGGACGAAATCAGGGTGCTGTTCTCGGTACGACCGCTCGACAACGCAATCCTCAATGTCGGAGCGCCAGCGCAATGAACGAGGAGAGCCGGCCCAAGCAGGATGCGCCGAGCGTCGCCTGGATGGTGACGTTCACCGATCTCGTGTCGCTGATGCTGACTTTTTTCGTCATGCTGTTCTCGATGTCATCCGTGAAGGTGGATGTCTGGGAAAAGATGATCGATGCCCTGAATCGCACCGTTGACCCGGTCGTCATCGCCCGTGACACCCCGCCTTCTGCACCGCGCAATATCGCCAAGACCTTTCGCAAGCGGGCGGTCAATCTCGACTATCTCAACGCGGTGCTGCAGGAGAATATCGGCACCGATCCCATCCTGAGCCAGAGCAGCGTCAGCATGATGGTAGACCGGATGGTGATATCGCTGCCCGGCAAGATTCTGTTCGACGTCAACAGCGCCGTGCTGAAGGAAGAGGCGAAGGAAGCGATCTTCCGCCTTGGCGGGGTGCTGCGCAATGTCGGCAACCAGCTTGCCGTCGGCGGTCATACCGATCCGGCGCCTCCGCAGGGCGGCACGTTCGTCTCGAACTGGGAATTGTCGCTGGCGCGGGCCGGGTCGGTGGCCAACGAGCTGAACCGGGCGGGGTATGCAGACGCGATCTATGCCTTCGGATATGCCGACGGCCGCTTTGCCGACCTGCCGGCGGAAATTGCCGGCGAGGCGCGCTTCCAGGCGGCGCGGCGTGTCGACATCATCGTGCTGCAGACCGTGCAGGGCGGATATTGATGCGGGTCCGCCAGCTTATCCTCCTGTTCGTGATCTGGCTGGCGGCAAGCCCCGGCTGGGCGCAGACCGCGGTCGAGATCCGCGGCGGCGTGCATGACGGCTATGGCCGGCTGGTCTTCAACTGGCCGCAGCCCGTGATCTTCGAGGCTCGGATCGAAGGCAACGAACTGGTGGTCGAGTTCGCCCAGCCGCTGCGGAGCGATCCGTCCGCGGCCGTCCGGCTTCTGCGCCGCTACATCACCGACGGACGGATATCCGGCAGGCAGGCCCGCTTCACTCTCGCGCGCCCGGTCGATCTGCGCAGCTTCGGGTCCGGATCGTCGGTGGTTGTCGATGTCGTCGATCCGCCGGGCACGGCCCCGCCGCAACAGGCGGCGCGCCCGGCCGGCCCGCCGCTGATCGGAATCCGGACCGGCGAACATCCGCAATACAGCCGGGTCGTCTTCGACTGGGAGCGCGAGGTTCCCTACGATGTGAAACAGGACGGCAACCGCATCACGGTGTCCTTCCGGGCGCCGGGGCGCATCGACAAGGCAGCGGCGAACCGCGGTCTGCCGCGCGATATTACCGGTATAGATGCCGCTGCGGGCCAGAACCTGAGCGTGACCGTCGACGTACCCGGCGGCACCGGTTTCCGGCATTTCAAGTCCGGGCCGAAGGTGGTGCTGGATGTCCTGCGGGAACGTCCGCCGCAGCAGGCGGCACAGACGCCGCCCCGACCGGAAGCGCCGCCTTCGCCTGCGCCAGCATCTCCACAACCGGCCGATCCGGCTCCGGAACCGCAGGCCGGTACACCGCCGCCACCGAAGCCCGCTGCGCCTGCCGCCCCCGTGGTGCTGGTGCCGCGCAAGGAGACGCCATCCCCCGAGACCGCCCCGATCGAGGCGGCCCCGGACGAACCGGCAGTCCCGGTCGCGACAGGCCCGTCGGTCAGCATCAGTTTCGAATGGCGCGATCCAGCCGCCGCCTCGATCTTCATGCGCAACGGCTTTCTCTGGGTGGTGTTCGACCGCCGCCGCGAGTTCGATCTCGCATTGCTCGGCCGGCTGGGGGCAGGGGTGGCGGCCGATATCCAGCAGCTTCCCGGCGAACGGGGCAGTGCCGTGCGGATGTCGATCCCGCCGGGCTACGCCCCGCAGGTGCGCAAGGACGGTCTGCTCTGGATCGTCGATATCGCGCCGGGGACCATGAAGCCGCAGCAGCCGATCGCGGTGGTGCCGCAGGTCGGTCTCGCATCGGGCTCGCGTATCCTGCTGCCGGTGCCCGAACCGTCGGCCCCGGTCATGTTCGTCGATCCGGACGTGGGCGACACGATCACGGCGATCCCGGTCGTGCCGCTGGGCTCCGGCGTCGTGCAGTCGCGTGATCTCCGCGACATGCAGATCCTGCCGACGGTTCAGGGTATCGCGCTGATCGCCTATGCCGATGACCTGTTGATCCAGCCGACCCGGACCGGGGCCCTGATTACCCGCCCGAGCGGACTGACGCTCTCGGTGGAGAACAAGGAAGTCGCCGGTGAAAGCCTTGGGGGCACAGGGAACGCGTCGCGAATCTTCGACCTTCCCGTCTGGGCAGGCAGCGGCAGGTTCCTCGACGACAAGCAGCGGCTGTTCGGCGCCGTTGCCACCTCGCGCGGCAGCCAGCGCAACCCCGCCCGCCTGGAACTCGCACGCTTCTTCTTTGCCAACGGGCTCGGCGCGGAGACCATGGGGGTGCTGGGCCTGATGGCGGAATCGGAACCCGAAGTGGTCTCCGACCCCGCTTTCCTCGCCCTGCGGGGCGGCGCGCGGTTGCTGCATGGCGACCTGGCCGGCGCGCGCGAGGACCTGTTCAACGAGCGCCTGGACGGCGTCGACGAGGTCGAGCTCTGGCGGGGTGCGGTTGTTGCCCGCGAGGGAGACCTGCAGCGGGCCGGCCTGCCGATGCGCTCGGGCGGCGCCATCCTCGCCGACTATCCCAGGACGGTGAAGAAGCGCCTGGCGCTGCTCGGCGCGGAAGCGACCCTGGCCCTTGGGGACGCCACCTCCGCCGAGGAGTTCCTGCGCATGCTGAACGAGGAGTTCCCGACGGCCCGGGACGACGCCAAGGTCAAGCGGCTGCGCGGCGTTCTCGCCGAACTCACCGGCGATTACGAGGAAGCCATAAATCTCTGGGAGCAGGTCGAGAACGGGACCGACAGGTATGCCCGGTCGCGTGCGGCGCTGGCCCGGGTAGAACTGCTGTTCCGTACCGAGGAGATCGACGCGCGCCGGGCGACGGAGGAACTCGAGAAACTCCGGTTCGTCTGGCGCGGCGACGCTTTCGAATTCCAGCTGCTGCGTCGTCTCGGCGATTTCTACCTGGAAGCATCGAACTACCGGGATGCCCTCGAGACCTACAAGTCGCTGGTCTCGAATTTCCCGGATTCGCCGGACGCCAAGGCCGTGACGCAGCTTATGAAGGATGTCTTCGAGAACCTCTATCTGAACGATGCCGCGGATGCGATCCCGCCGGTCACCGCGATCTCGCTCTACAACGAGTTTCGCGAACTCACGCCCGGCGGAACCCGCGGTGACGAACTGATCCGCAAGCTCGCCGACCGGCTGGTCGGTGTCGACCTGCTGCCGCAGGCGGCCCGGATCCTGAAGGACCAGGTCCAGACCCGGCTTTCCGGGGTCG
Organism: Rhodospirillales bacterium; assembly: GCA_040222645.1. Lineage (GTDB taxonomy): Bacteria > Pseudomonadota > Alphaproteobacteria > Rhodospirillales > HT1-32 > HT1-32. Next base: position 13,383 of record JAVKCR010000537.1, on the reverse strand, counting down.
AGAAGGCGAGGGTTGGAACCCGCCTCGCGCTGATCCAGTTGCTCGACCAGAAGGCGGGGCAGGCGATCGCCGCGCTTGATGAGAGCGAGGCTTCCGGCCTGCCGGAGGACCTGGCGTTGCAGCGCCTGCATATCAGGGCCCGTGCCCTGATCGAGCTCGACAATTTCGAGGAGGCGCTGAACATCCTGTCCGTCGACGAGAGCCGGGACGCCAACCTGCTGCGCGCGGAGATCTACACGGAGATGAAGGACTGGCAGCGTGCGGCCATCGTGTTCGGAAGGCTGGTCGGCAATGTCGACAGGCGGGGCGAGATATCCGAGGAAATTGCGCAATATGCCCTGAACTGGGCGATCGCATTGGCGCTGGCGTCCGATGAACAGAAGCTGCGCGACCTGCGCAGCCGCCTCGGCGAGGCGATGAACAGGACCCAGCTGGCAGAGGCCTTCCAGCTTATAACGGCCGCCGCCAGTGACGGGCTGATCGACTACCGGACCATCGAGAACCAGGTGAAGGACGTGGAACAGTTCCAGGACTTCATGAGCAACTACCGAGACCGCCTCAAGGGCGGCGGGCTCAGCGCAATCAATTGATGCCCGGGTGGAATTGGCCTTGAGCCCGCTGCAACCGCCGGTTCAGAAATCCGTCATAAAATTTTTCAGGAATTCTCTTGCATCGCGGCACGTAATGCCTCACAAACCCGCGCTTTCGGACCACTCTTTCCCATGGGAGTCGTCAATGGACCACACCACCCTGCACGACCAAGATGCCGACGTTTCCGTCACCGCGGAAAACGAAGAGAACTGGCCTTCGGTGAATAACGATTCCGACTTCTTCGTCGAGAAGGACGGGCTGAAGTTTGCCGGCACGCATTTGCTGCTGGATCTTTGGGGCGCGAGCAATCTCGACGACCCGGAATCCATCGGCCATTCCCTCGAGGAAGCGGCGCGCGCCTCCGGTGCGACGATCCTGCATACGCACATGCATCATTTCACGCCGACCGGCGTGTCGGGCGTGGTGGTCCTGGCCGAGTCCCATATCAGCATTCACACCTGGCCCGAGAAGGGCTTTGCCGCGGTCGACGTGTTCATGTGCGGGTGCTGCGATCCCTACAAGGCCGTGCAGGTGGTCAAGCGCGCTTTCACCCCGTCGACGATCGGTTTCTCCGAGCATCGCCGGGGGCTGTTGCCTTGACGGAGTGGGTCGCGGAAACGCTCCACAGCGGCTACCAGCAGCGCTTCGAGGTCGGCAAGATCCTGTTTTCGGAGAAAACCGGCTTCCAGGACATGGTCATTTTCGAGAACCCGCGCTTCGGCCGGGTGCTGGTGCTTGATGGCGTCATCCAGACCACCGAAGGCGACGAGTTCATCTATCACGAGATGATGGTCCACACGCCGCTGCTGGCCAACGGCGCGGCGCGGCGTGTGCTGATCATCGGCGGCGGCGACGGCGGCTGCCTGCGCGAGGTGCTCCGGCATCCGGGCGTGGACAAGGTGACGATGGTGGAGATCGACCCGGCGGTGGTCGACCTCTCGAAGGAATACCTGCCGAGACATTCCGACGGCGCCTTCGACAATCCGCGCACCGATCTCGTGATCGCCGACGGCCTGAAATATGTCGCCGAAAGCGACGAGACCTTCGATGTCATCATCGTCGATTCAACCGACCCGATCGGGCCGGGCGAGGTGCTGTTCACCGACGCGTTCTATACCGACTGCCGCGCACGGCTGAGCCCCGACGGAATCCTGGTGACGCAGAACAGCGTGCCGTTCCTGCAGCCCTCAGCCTTCAAGCCGGCGCTGACCCGGTTGCAGAACATCTTCCCGTTCTCGACCTGCTTCGCGATCAGCGTGCCGACCTATGTCGGCGGACACATGACGCTCGGTTTCTCGACGATGAACGCGGAGACCGCCTGCGTCCCTGCGGACACGCTCCGCCGGCGTTTCACCGCGCTCGGCATCAAGACGCGGTACTACACGCCCGACCTCCATCTCGGCGCCTTCGCGCTGCCGCAGTTCATCCTCGACCTGCTGGACTAGGGCGCTCCTCAAATGGATGGGGTCGACCAATGCATCCCAGAACAGGTTCTTTCTGAATCAACATGCTGACCGGGGCAGGAGACCGGCATGTGACGGTTCGACCGTAATCCCTTGACCTCCGCGAGCGTGTTGCTGCGGCGCTTGAAGTCGATGCTGGCTGCCGAGTGGTGGCGTCCCGGTTCGGTGTTTCGGTCTCGACTGTCGCCCGCTGGCGCCGCCCATCGGCAAGTCGCCGCAATGGCCCGCCCGCAGCGCAGCGGCCTTGCGTACCGCTGTTGCGGTATCACCTTGCTGGCAAAACAAAGCCCTTTTCGCGGAACAATCGCAGGCAGGCATCGCACACATCCGCGTCGTAGAAGCGATCCCGGCCGCGCTCGATTTCGTCCAGCGCCTTGTCTATGCCCAGGCCGGGGCGGTAGGGGCGATGAGAAGCTATGGCCTCGACGACATCGGCTACAGCGATAATGCGAGCTTCCAGGCATATGGCATCACCCTTGAGGCCCTGTGGATAGCCGCTGCCGTCCATGCGTTCGTGGTGCTGGTGCGCGACGTCAGCCAAAGGCCAGGGGAAATCGACTTTCTCGAGGACATCGTGGCCGGCCTGTGCATGAAACTTGATCAGTTCCAACTCAAACGGCAAAAGCTTTCGCGGTGACGAAAGCAGTTCGGCCGGAGTTTGAATCTTGCCGATATCGTGTAGCTGACCGGCCACCTGCAGCCCTTCGATCATCTCCTCGTCCAGTCCAAGCTCGGTGCCGATCGCCGCTGCAATCATCCCGACGCGTGATGCATGGCCTGCCGTGTAGGGATCGCGCATCTCGACCAGGTTCGTGGCAAGACCGACTGTGCCCTTGAACGTACTCTCGAGTCGGTCGACATAGGACTGGATCTCCTGTTCAGCCTGCCGTCGTTCGGTGATGTCCTGCATCACACCCATGATCACTGCAGCCCCGCTTCTTTTCGAGAGCGTCGCCTGGGTGCCGATGAGGATCTCGGAACTGTCCTTGCACCTGGCCCTGAACTCCAGCGCTTCAATCACAACATCGCCGGCAAGGAGGCGCGCCGCCGCCCTGGCCACATCAGGAAGACCTGCATCGCAGACGAACCGCTCGATCGGCGAGCCTGCGATTTCCTCCGGCTCATAGCCGAGAATGTTGGCGGCCCGCTTGTTGGCGTATAGCAGGACTTCGCCATCCATCAGAAAGATGCCGACGAGCGACTGTTCCACGATGCTGCGGTAGCTCGCCTCGGCTTCAGCAAGTTGATGCAGCGAATCCCTCAGTTCCGTAACGTCCGCCGCCATGCTCATCGCAACGCGGCGGCCATCCGGCAAGGATCCGAGCGAAATGGAACTGAAATTCCAGATACGGAGCGAACCATCCCTGCAGCGGATCGTGAATTCTCCCTCGTCACGCCGCGAGGTGAGGGCGTAGAGTTCGTTGATCTCCTTCTCCACCGGCTCCTTCTCGGCGCCATAGGCAAGTTCCGTCCAGGCCGGGATGGTGGGAAGTTCCTGCCTTGCGTAGCCGGTGATTTCACTCCAGGTGCGGCTGATGACCATGATCTCGCCGTCTTCGGCGTGGATGAGCGCTGGAAACGGCGCCTCTTCGACCGCGCGGCGGAAGCGTTGCTCCGACCTGGTGAGTTCCGCCGATGTCACGGCACGCAATTCCTCGATCTCAAGGAATTCGAGCGCGAACGAGAGATCCCGCGCCATCTCGTCAAGCAGGTCCACCACCTCGAAATCGAAGAATTCGGCCTGGGCGGAATAGACGCTGAAGACCCCGATCACCCGGTCATGCAGCTTCAGCGGAAACGCCCCTACCGCATCGACGCCGGCGCGCTTGGCAGCATCCATCCAGGGCGCCATCACCGGGTCTCCCGAGATTCGATTGACGATCTGGTGCCGTCCCTCGCGTACAGCCCGCCCGCCCGGACCCTGCCCGGTCTTCATTTCCGGATCGACCTCGACGTTGATGGCATCGATATAGCCTTGGTCCTCACCGTACCGCGCAACCGGTTGCAGCGCTCTTTCAGCTTCATCGAGCATGCCGATCCATCCGAACCGCAAGCCTGCGCGCTGCACGGCGGCCTTGCAGATGGCCTGGAAGATTTTGTCCCTGTCCCTGAGCACGATAATCGCGTGGTTCGTGTCTGAAAGTGCGGCGTAGAGATTACGCTGGCGCGTGAGCCTTTCATGCGCCAACACGCGTTCAGAGATGTCCTGGATGGTGGCCAGGAACTGGACGATGCCGCCACCGAGAGTACGCACGACCTTGACATCAATGGTGGCATGAACGACGGAGCCATCCTTTCGGATGAAGCGCTTATCCATGGTGTACCCATCGGACGCTCCGGCCAGGATGCTCTGGAACTTCTCAACGTCGGCTTCCAGGTCGTCCGGGTGGGTAATTTCCACCCAGGTCCTTTCGAGAAGCTCCTCGCGTGAATATCCAAGCATGGTGCACAGGCTGTCGTTGACCTGTGTCCACCGTTTGGTCTCAGCCGAGGTCAGCGCCATGCCCATGAAAGGCAGGTCGAAGAACATCCGCAGCATCGACTGATCCTGGCGTTGCTCTGAGATATCGACCAGATAGAGGTCGCCTGTATCATCGCCATTGGGAAGATGAGAGACGGCCAGGATGCGGCCTCTATACTGCAGTTCCGTCGATCCTGGTTCTGGCTTGCTGGCCAAGGCTGCCAGGGATCGCATGAGACCGTCGTCTTCCGCGGCCTCGTCGAGCAGGGCTTTTGCGGCAGAGTTGAGAAATTTTCGCTCGCCGGTCGACGAGAGCGTCATCACCGGATTGACGTTGTTTAGGGGATATCGGGCCAGGGAAGCGGCAAGTTTCTGGGAAGCAATGCGCCTCCGGAGTTGCTGGTGCAGGACGAATATCGTGAAGCAGGACAGGCCGACTGCGATGGCAAAGGCGCTGAGCCCGGAGATCGCCAGGCGGGTCCAGCCAGAGAGCAAAGTCGATTCGGGCAATCCGACAATGGACTGAAGCAACGGAAACGACGGCAACGAGCCGAATGCATAGACCCCGGAATACCCGCCAGCATACTCGTTCAAGAGGAACGTGCCCGATCCGGCGTGGGGCGACTGACGGCGCCACGCCTCGATCTCGCCCGGCGTATTTGCCAGCATGGCATCGTTGAAGTCGCTGCGCATGAGCAGAGCGCCGTCTCCGCGCAGCAGGGTGACGACCACAGGTCTGCCCCCCAGCTCAAGGTCCCAGTACCTGGTGAACTGACCGATATCCAGGGCAACGACGATCACGCCCATCAATGCGCCGCCGGGCGCGCGATAGGGCATGCTTGCGCCGACAAACCATGTCCCGGTCGTTTTGCTCTGTACCGGATCGCCGAGGAAGAAGTCCGAAGTATCCTGGTTCCGATGATGGAAATAGTACTCCCTCCCAGAGAGGTCGAACCCGATATTTCCATAGTCGGAATCAAGGATGATACGGCCATCCCGATCGAGAACCCAGGCGGCTCTCACGATGGGTTGCAGGCTATCCCGGACGGCCTGCATCCTTTCATGATGATCGACCGGGACTGGTGAGCGAAGCTCGTCCGCCACCTCCCCGAGTGTGTGTTTGACGTTGGTCAGGGTGCCATCGATCTGCGAGGCGATTGCGTAGTTCAGTACAGCGGCCGTATCCCGCCCGGCCTCAAGTGCCCGCTCCCGGACCGACCATAGCCCGACCGAAAGCAGGCACAAGAGGACGACAAGCGCGAACGCAGTCCCGTATGGCAACCAGCGGAGCGTCGCTTCACCGCTGCGGATCGTTTGCTGGAACTCGGAGGCAATTTGATTCGGCTCGATCAGAACCGTTGGCGGTTGCCGCCACCACCGCAGCAAGAAGAACAGGAAAACGGTCGTTATGGCAACGTAGCCCAACCCCTTGAATAGCTCGAAAAGCGCAGCATCCGAAGGCTCGAAACTTGCGTCTGTCACTGCAAAGCCGCCGAGAATCCAGCCCGCGGCCAGCAGGGCGTAGCAACCGCAAATCACAAGCGTTGACTTCAAGGAATCTCTTTTCATTACAGCACAGTAGAGTAAAGAACATGCTGCGGAACGCATATTCGCCCTGATTGCCGGTCACGTTTGAGTGTCAACGGATATTGTTAACGCGGAACGGCGTGCCGACCTATGCGGCGGGCACATGGCGCTCGGTTCGCCGCGCTCGGCGTCAAGACGCGGTACTACACGCCCGACCTCCATCTCGGCGCCATGCATGACGCGCTGCCGCAGTTCATCCTCGGCCTGCTGGACTAGCCGTCCGGCAGTTTCAGACCTCCCGCGCCGGGCCGATCTCGAGCCCGTCGAGGCATTTGCAGAGCAGGTCGAGCGAGCGGCCGGCGGCCAGCGTCATCTGCGGCAGCACCAGCCATTCCAGCGTCCAGGCCATGCCGGAGCGCTCGAATTCGTGCACCAGCGCGTCATGCATGGCGCCGGTCTGGGTGGCGTTGAATCGCGCGAGGGTGACCAGGATCTCGGCGAGCACCGGGTTGCGCTTGTGCGGCATCGCCGAGGATGACCCGCCGCTCGGCAGCCGCACTTCCGCCACCTCGTTCTGAGCCAGCAGCACCAGGTCCATGCCGATCTTGCCGCAGGCGCCGGTGACGTGCGACAGCCAGTCGGAAAAGACCACGAAGCGTTCCCGGTCCGCGTGCCAGGAGCGGCCCGGATCGTCGAGGTCGAGCGCCGCCGCGAGCGCGGCACGGATTTCCGGACCGGCTTCGCCCATCTTGTCGAGATTGCCCGCGGCGCCGGCCAGCTGGACGACGAGCAGGTTGCCGGCGATGTCGTCCTCCATGCGGATCAGCGCCGTCTCCAGCGGGGCCTGCCAGGCGGCGCAGCGTTCGCTGACGGTGACCGGGACCGCCCGTTGCATGCGGGTGCGGCCGATGGTGACGATATTGCCGAAATCCTCGCCCAGTTCCTCGATCAGGCCGATGGCCGTCGACAGCCGCCGCTGCAGGATGTCGATCGCCTCGGCAAGGCGCAGCACCAGGGCGGTATCGGTGACGTCCTGCGTGGTCGAGCCGAAATGGGCCGCCGCGCCATGCGGCTCCCCGACGGTCTGCCGCAGCGACTTGATGAAACCGGGCACCAGCACGCCGTCATTGGCGAAGCCGGCGGCCAGTTCCGGGAAGTTTGGCACATAGCGGGCACAGCCCGCGGCGATCGCGGTGGCGGCGTCGGCGCCGATCAGGCCGGCTTCGGCCTGTACGGCGGCGAGCGCCGTCTCGAAGCGGAGCATCGCCTCGATCTCGGCGTCGGCCGTGAACAGCGGTCCGAGTTCGTCGTCACCGAGCAGGCGGGCGAACAGGGGATTGTCGAAGGGCGAGGCGGTCATGCGGGGCGTCCGGAATGTTCAGCCTACTAAACCGGAGCATGGCGGCGGCGACAAGCGGCGAAAGCGGGAGCGGTCTCGCGTCAGTCCGCGGCCTCTCCGAGGCGGTCCATGTCGCGGCGGATTTCCGCGGCCAGCGCCGAGGTCTGCGCCTGCAGGTCGACCAGCCGGTCGAGCTTGTGCGACAACAGGGTGATGTCCTCGACCTTCTCCTCGCTTTCGTCTTCGGGTTTCCAGCCGGTCATCAGCCATTGCAGGGAAACTCCGAGGATGCCGGATATCATGGCCAGCCGGTTGCCGCGCGGGGCCGAGCGGTCGGTTTCCCAGTTCGCGACGGTGCGGGGCAGTACACCGAGGCGTACGGCCAGGTCCTCGATCTTCATGTCGGCGGCATTGCGCGCCGTGTAGATTCGTTCTCCGAGCGTCACTTTCAGTCCTGTCAGCATGCCACGATGTTGATCGTACGACCGATCATGGCGTGAATAGGTTGCGCATGGGTGAAGCGACAGTTTACAGGCAGGGCCCGGCAATTCAACAGGAGGCGGGCAACTTCGTCAGAAGGGGGGCTGTTCAGACATCGTATCCGGGGTTCTCGCGGTCCAGCTTGCGGCGCAGCGCCGGCCATTCGTTGACCCCGATGGGGCGGTAGCCCTCGGGACTGTTTGCCTTGCGGTTGCGCTCCAGCGAGGTGCGCTGGATGTCTTCCGGGATCGGGATCAGCTCGGCGCCGGCCTGCTGGAAGGCGAGCTGCATGCGGCAGGCGCGTTCCGCGCGGTACATCCACATGAAGGCTTCGCCGACCGTGCGGCCCACCGTCAGCAGGCCGTGATTGCGCAGCACGAGGATGTTGTTCTGCTGCAGGTCGGCGATCAGCCGCTCGCGCTCGTCCATCTCGAAGGCGATGCCCTCGTAATCGTGGTAGGCGGTGGTCGCGATCACCGCCAGCGCATGCTGGGTGATCGGCAGGATGCCGTCCTTCTGGGTGGCGACGCCCGTGCCGGCATAGGTGTGGGTATGGATCGCCCAGTTGATGTTCTCCCGGGCCGCATGCACGGCGGAATGGATGACGAAACCGGCGGGGTTCACCCCCGACGTGGAATCGTTGAGTTCGTTGCCGTCCTCGTCGACCTTGACCAGGCAGGAGGCGGTCATCTCGTCATACATCGTGCCGAACGGGTTGATCAGGAAGCAGTCCGGCTGGTCCGGCACGCGGGCCGACAGGTGCGTGGCCAGCAGGTCGGACCATCCGTAGAGGTCCACGAGGCGGAAGCAGGCGGCGAGATCGACGCGGGCCTGCCATTCGGCCTCGGAAACCTGATTCTTCAGACTGGCCGGTTTGTTCATCCCGCGATCCCCGGACTGGTTTATCGTTTTGGTACGGACAAATTAGCATGATTTGTCTTCCGGGAGTCAACCGTGCTAGCCAAGGATTGTATCCGGAACAGCCAAATTGGATATCCAGTCGAGATGTGGACGGCGATCAGACCGGTTCAGGCGCTGCTCATGAGCGTGGCATTGCTGCTGATGGGCAACGGCCTGCAGGGCACGCTGCTGCCGATCCGGGCCGGGATCGACAAGTTCTCGACCTTCGATATCGGCGTCCTCGGGTCGAGCTACTTCCTCGGATTCGCGACGGGCTGCCTGATCGGCCCCTACCTGGTGCAGCGGGTCGGCCATATCCGCGCCTTCACCGGGCTTGTCGCCATCGCCTCGACCAGCGCGCTGATCCACGCGATGTGGTCCGTGCCCTCGGTCTGGTGGGTGTTCCGGGCGATGACGGGTATCTGTTTCGCGGCGCTGTACATGATCATCGAAAGCTGGCTCAACGAGCGCAGCACCAACGAGACGCGCGGTACGGTCTTTTCCGTCTACACCGTCATCAACCTGACGGTGCTGACGATCGGCCAGATGATGCTGACGCTGGCCGACCCGGCGACCTTCTTCCTGTTCTGCGTCGCCTCGATCCTCGTATCTCTCGCGGCGGTGCCGGTCGCGATGACGGTGGCCCCGGCCCCGGCGCCGATCGGCGAGGTGAGAATCCGGATCAAGCGGCTTTACAGGATATCCCCGGTCGGCTTCATGGGCTGCCTGGTGGTGGGGCTGGCGAACGGCTCGTTCTGGGCGCTGGGACCGACCTTCGCGATCAACAGCGGCATGGATACCAGCGGCGTTGCGAACTTCATGTCGATCACGGTGATCGCCGGCGCCATCGGCCAGTTCCCGATCGGGCGCACCTCCGACAAGATGGACCGCCGCAAGGTGATCGCCGGCATCTGCATCGCCTCCTGCCTGGCGGCGATCTCCATGCTGGTGATGAAAGGGTTCTGGACCGAGGGCCTGCTCGTCGGCTCGTTCATCTTCGGAATCTTCGCCTTCCCGCTTTATTCGGTCTGCGTCGCCCATACCAACGATTACATCGACCCGGAGGATTACGTGGAGGCGGCGAGCGGCCTGCTGCTCACCTATGCGGCCGGGGCGGTGGTCGGCCCGATCTTCACGTCGTGGCTGATGACCGTGGTCGGCCCCGACGGCCTGTTCATGCAGACCGCGGCCATCCACGCCCTGTTTACCGGGTTCGTGATCTATCGCATGACGCGCCGGGCGGCCGTGCCGGAAGACCAGCGCGGCGACTTCTCGGATGCGCTGCTCAACGCGACGATCGTCTCGAACGTGGACATCGTCGATACCGCCCCGCAGGCAGCAGATCCTCCCCGACCCGATGAAGAGCCGCCCGCCGCGAAGGCGTGAGTCTCGTTCAGCCCACGAGTGACAGCTTCATGCCGTCATGCGACGCGACGAAACCGAGCGCACCGTAGAACGCATGGGCATCGCTGCGGCTCTTGTCGGTGGTGAGCTGCACCAGCCCGCAACCGCGTTCCCTTGACGCCGCAATGGCGTGATCGAACAGCGCGCGACCGATGCCCTGACCCCGGAACTTCCGGGCCGTGCGAACGCTTTCGATCTGGCCGCGCCAGAGCCCGCGCCGCGACAGGCCGGGGATGAAGGTGAGTTGCAGGCAGCCCGCGATCTCGCCGTCGCCGATGGCCAGGATCAGCCGGTTGTTCGGGTCCTTGTCGATCGCGGCGAAGGCTTCGACATAGCATTCGGCAGGCGGGTCGGAGACGGTCTCGCGGGTTTTGCCGATCGTGTCATCCACCAGCATCCCGATGATCGAGGGCAGATCGGCGGCCGTGGCGTCACGGAAGGTAATGGTCGTCGTCATTTCTGCCTCTATTCTGCAGGCCGTCAACAGGGTGATTCCTGACCGTGTTTGCAATCAAATCAACGTCATTCGTGCCATTGCACGGCGAGAAAAGTGGCGCCGGCTATCGGAAAGGAGTAACCATCTTCGATGTGATGTCCGCCCGGTCAAGGCGGATGTCTGGTAACAACGAGCATGGTAGTGGGGACGAATTGCTCGGGTACGTCCTGACACGCAAAGAATCGTTGCGCCCCCCGCACAGGGTGGCGCGCTGAGATGCCGCGCATGCCGCTGTTCGGCAGGAAGGATACCTCGCGCCCGGAACGAACCGGCGAGGAAATCAAGGTCGATTTCCGCCGCAAGCGCATAGTCCGGCCGGTTCGCGCCATACCGCAGCGCGCCCAGATCGAACTCATCCAGACCAGCGCCGCCCTGGCCGACGGCCTCGCCGTCGGCATCGCCGCCTGGGGCGCGTTCTCCGCGTTGCCGGTAAACGCCGTTCTCGCCGGCCTGGTCGCGGGGTTCCTGTTCATCGCCATCAAGACCGTCGGTGGCGGTTACGCCATGGTGCGCCGCCGGGCCAGCGGCGACTACCTGCTCAAGGCGTTGCAGCGCGACCGCTCGCGCATCCTGCGGGATGCGATCACACTCGTGCTCATGTTCGTCGCCGGCCTTGCCGTGCAGATACTGCTCTTTGGCGGCATTCATCTTGTCGAAACCGCCCTGGCCGCCGGTGGTGGCGCGGTTCTGCTGCCGGGGGCATACCTGGTCCGACGCTGGCTGTCCTACCGGCTGACCCGGCCACAGGTGGCGCTGCAGCGCTCGGCGGTCTACGGCGCCGGACCGGCCGGGGTCGACCTCGCCAACCGGATCGTTGCCGGCGAGCTCGGCGAGGCCAACGCCGTCATCGGCCTGTTCGACGAACGCGAAAGCCGCATCGCCATCGGCGGCGGGGTCGAAGCGGTCGCTGGCGACTGGAACACGTTGCTGGAATTCGCCTCAAACGGCTGGGTCGACACGATCTATCTCTGCCTGCCGGGCGGTGTCGACGACCGGCTCAAGAACCTGCTGTCGCGCATGAAGGTGGTGTCCGTCGACGTCATCATGGCGCCCATGAGCGGCTCCGTCGATGGCTTCACACCGCTGGCCGAGCGGCCGATCGGCGGCTGGAACCGCATCATCAAGATGGTGGAGGACGCCCTGATCGGCGGCATCGCGCTTGTCCTGTCGTTGCCGCTGCTGGCGCTGATCGCCATCGCGATCCGCCTCGACAGCCGCGGACCCGCGCTCTACGTGCAGGAGCGTGTCGGCTTCAACAACCGGCCGTTCCGGCTCTACAAGTTCCGCAGCATGTACGGCGAGGGCGACGATGCCCGGCATTTCGAACAGGCGACGCGGGGCGATCCCCGCATCACCCGCGTCGGGAAGTTCCTGCGCCGCACCAGCCTCGACGAGCTGCCGCAGCTGTTCAATGTCATGCTGGGCGACATGTCGCTGGTCGGCCCGCGACCGCACGCTCCCGGCACCAAGACCGAAGGCCTCTATTTCCACGAGGTGATGGAGGATTACGCCCATCGTCACCGGGTCAAGCCGGGCATCACCGGCTGGGCGCAGGTCAACGGTTTCCGGGGTGAGACGGACACCCGAGAGAAACTGGAGATGCGCGTCCGTCACGACCTCTATTACATCGACAACTGGTCGCTGGCGCTGGATATCGAGGTGCTGATCCGCACCATCATCGTCATCCTGCTCGGACGAAACGCCTACTGAGTGCGGCGTTCTCTCGGCCTGAAGAAGGGCCGGTGAACCGGTCGGCCGAGGATCTCGTCGGTCGGGATTTTCGTCTCGCCGTCCTTCGCCACGATCTTGCCCGAGGGCAGGATCTCGATGATCTCGCGGCGGGGGCCGCGCCAGACGATCGACGGGCGGATCGCCAGCTGCATCACCGCCAGCGAGAACAGCAGCTGGATGACGTTCGTCGCCTTCAGCAGGTAGCTTTCCGTCAGGTTCGCGAACAGGAAGAACAGGATGTAGAACGAGGCGAACTGCACCGCGGGCGGCGCGTATTCCTGGCGTACCGCACGGCCCGCGATGTAGAGGTGCGAGACATAGATGGCGAGGAAGGCCGCCAGGCCGACGAAACCGGTCTGCAGCACGAGATCGTAGAAGCCGTTATGGGAATCGTTGGCGAGCCAGCCTTCTTCCTTGACCAGTTGACCGCCGAAGCGCGGGTCCTCCCAGAAGCCGCCATAGCCGTAGCCGAACAGCGGACGGGAATCGACGAAGCCGCTGGCGAATTCCCAGAGACCGAGCCGGCCGGTGAATTCGAGCGGGATGCCGAGAATTTCGATCGTCTCGCCGGTGATGATCAGCAGCGGGTCGCGTTCGACCACCGCCTGCAGCGCGAACGAGAGCACGAAGAAGCAGATCGCGATGATGATCCCGAGGATCGCCATGGGGCGGCGGCGGAGCAGCAGGAAGATGATGCTGAGCACGCCGATTCCGGTGATGACGAAGGAGGTGCGCGAACCCGTCATCGGCAGGATGGCGATGCCGACGATCAGTCCCAGCCAGGCCAGGCCCTTTTCCCGGTACTGGAACAGCATGAAGATCGACATCAGGATCAGCAGCGTCATCTGGCGGCCGAGCGAGTTCTTCTGGTTGTAGATCCCCCGCCAGTCGCCGAGATGACGCTGCTGATCCTGATGTCGATCTTCATGCTGTTCCAGTACCGGGAAAAGGGCCTGGCCTGGCTGGGACTGATCGTCGGCATCGCCATCCT